>JANWYC010000045.1 GCA_025057245.1 Aquificaceae bacterium
GGCTAACCAAGATATCATCGCACTATTATCAGTTTCAACCTCATGGTGCTACTGGCGTAGTGTTGTTGGCGGAGTCGCACATATCCATACACACTTGGCCTGAGCATGGTTTAGCGACTGTGGATGTGTATACCTGTGGAGACCCTGAGAAGGCATACAGGGCTATGGAGTACATAGTTTCCACTCTTGAGCCTTTGAGGGTAGACAAGAGGGTACATGAGAGAGGCTTGGTGGGTAAGTCCGAGGCTCACCAGTTGCCAAGTATAATCGTCGGCGTTTAGAAAATTACAGAGTTAAGGCACTGAAAGTGTATCCACAGTTAACTGAGCCTTTAACTGCTTATAAGATTTACTGGGCAAACAGATGCCTTGTGTGAAAACTGGAGAACTATAATAGCCCTCTGTCAAGAGCTCTTAGCTATACCGCAGTTACATGAACTCCCATCGCAGAGTTGCATGCTTGACTGGTGAAGGATGTACCTAACGCAAGCTCAGAAATCCAATACATGCACACATAGAGTTTATCCTCGTAAGAGCATATCTTAGCATGGACGCTTATTCCATATATAAGGTTTAGTGGCCGTGGCAGGTAGACCCGCCAGCAAGCCCCGTGCCTTACTCCGTAAACACTCTACCGCTCGCTACTCAAGTTTTTTAAAAACCTTCTCACCTGAATAGCAAGGGCTTGCGGAACGCCGTATAGACGCACCAATCACTTGACACCGCTAAGCAGGTTTCTGGATGCATTCACTTCAGTGTGAAGTTTTTTGCCACAAAGCGGACACTCAAACTCGCTTCTACTTTTTCTGTGTTTTGTCTAATATGTAATTGTCTAATAAGCACCTCAGCTTTAGCCTACGGGAGTTCCACAACTCTTTATAAAACAGGCTCAAGTTATGAAATGCTTGAATATCAAACCCAAGGCACTTTTTCTGTTTTCATTATCCACGTAACCACATTCAATACAAGCCTGAGAAGTATACGCTGGATTGACGCAAACCACTTCTATGCCATACTCCTCCTGAAGTTCTTTTAGCTTGCTTTGTCTGATATATGATTATCCAATAAGCCTATCACCCTTAACTCGCGAGAGTACAACACTAAAACTCTGAAGTGCTTGAATATCAGGCTTGGAAGAGTATCTCTGGGCAGAGTATCTCACATGTTGAATTTACAAAAAGATAGACTATAATTAAAGGGCATGAACAGAATAACAATAACTCTTATGGCTTTTGCTAGTTTATCCCTGTCTGCGGAGTTATTGTATGTGCAGAGCCTAAAAGCACCTCTTCTCGCAGAGCCTAAACTCGGTTCAAAAGAAATAGCCTCCGCACCAAGAGGAGAAAAGCTCAGAGTTATAAAAAAAGAAGGTCAATGGTTTATGGTAGAATACAACAAGACGGAGGGATGGACCTTGTCAACACTGCTATCTAAACAACCACCCATTGAGAAAGTTAACACGGCGGAGGAAAAGGACGTTACAAGGGAAACCGCACGGCGCAGAGCTTCTGGATACACTACCGCAGCCGCAGCGAGAGGATTGATAGAGGAAAGAGCTCGTGCCAACGAAAAATACAGGCTTGACTTTGAGGCTATAAGATGGTTAGAAAGAATAAAAGTCAGCGATGAAGAAGTCATGAATCTTATAAAGGAGAAAGAGTGAAGTCTCTTGTAGTTTTATTAATACTTATAACAATACCCATTCTATCTCTATCCAGAGATTACAGAAAAAGGGCTCATCATATGGAGGCTGAAACCTACGGAAGAGAAGACGTAGAAGCGGAGGTTATGTTTGGTAGGGAGCTGGCGGTAAAGATAGTAGGGACTTATCCTCTTCTAAGAGATAGAGAGCTCACAATGTACGTAAACAAAATAGGTAAGTATATGGCTTTGTATTCCAACAGACCTGAGGTGGAGTTTCGCTTCGGCATACTTAACACTGACCACGTGAACGCCTACTCCGCACCCGGTGGATACATCTTCATAACCAAGGGTTGCCTGATGTTGGTAAAGGATGAATCAGAGCTTGCGGGAATACTGGCTCATGAAATAGCACACGTTAGCGAAAGACACATAGTTAAGGAGCTTAACATAAGGGGTGAGAGTGTGGTGGGTTTGGGTGGGCTGAGCGCTCTGCTGTCTGGTCCCGCTGGAACGGTTGAAAAGACCCTATCAGTATTTCTAGACCAAGCTTATGAACTGCTGTTCAGTAAAGGATACAAAATGCAACAGGAATACGATGCGGACCGCATAGCCACAGAAATGCTCTACCTCGCAGGGTATGACCCTCACGCTCTCAAAAGGTTTTTGCAAAGGATAGGAAACTCAGAATACAGAGACCAGATGCAAAAAACCCACCCAGGCATAAGTGATAGAGTGGTTGCCCTTGATAAGTTCCTTTCCACTAACAAACTGAGGGAGGACGATGGAAAAAGGTTTGAAAAAAGATTTGTTAGGATGGTTAGGTTTAAGTAGTCTGTTTGCCTTTTTGCTATCTGCGGGCGTCGTCTTTGCGGATGAGTTTCACTACAGGAACTTTATACCCGGCGAGAGGGCGGCTGGTATGGGAGGTGCTTATACTGCAATATCTGACGACCCTTCTGGTGCTTTCCACAATCCCGCTGGCTTAGCTTTAATCATAGGGAACAAACTAAGCGTGAACGTTAACGCCTACCACGTAAGCGACAAGTCATACGTAAGGGTTCTGCCAAGAACAACTGGTGGTGCGGACGATTGGACGCTTAGGTCTTCTGGCTTGGTGCCCAACTTCTTCGGTATAGCCCAGAAGTTCGGTCCGGGTGTAGTAGGCTTTTCTTACGCAGTGACCGACTCAATAAGCAGGCATCAGGAGCAGGTTTTTTATAACATAAAGAGTAGACTACCTAACAGATACATATCTCGCTATGTGATAAACATCAACGACGAGGACAAAACCTATAACATCGGACCATCTTACGCTTTGGAGCTGTCTGAGAAGTTATCAGTGGGAGCCACTCTCTATCTTCATTACAGAAGTGCAAGAATAATCAGAAACCAGCTAGTAACCCTTGATGATGGGCAGTTTGAATGGGCTAACGGCTATAGGAAGAACTCTGAGTATGGCTTAAAGCCCATTCTTGGTTTGATGCTATCACCTGTTGACAAGGTCTCTCTTGGTTTTACCCTATCAAAGGTGTATTTGTTTAAGTCTGATAGCAGAATTCAGGGAACATACAGAGGGATTTCCAGTGATGGCTTTGGTATCAATCGTGTGGATTTTGCCATCTTAACAAATAAAGAAAAAAGAGACCTACCTTACGAGACTAAGGCTGGCATTGCCTACTTTCCAACGAGAACTTTTTTAATCTCTGCGGACCTTGCTTACTACACAAAAACAGATGACTACGAACAGGTTTTAAACGGTGCGGTGGGTATGGAATACTACTTGAGACCTTCTATAGCCCTAAGGTCTGGACTTTTTACTGACTTTGCTAACACGCCGAAGTTAAAGAGCAATCAAACAGACCAAAGGGAACGGGTGGACAACTACGGAGCAACTCTTAGCCTGTCTTACTTTACCAAAAACTCCGCCATAACCGTGGGAGCGGTGTATGTCTACGGAACCGGTAAAGCTCAGATAATCTCTGGACAAACAGACATTCAAAACGTTAGGACGAACACTATCAGCGTCTTTCTTGGCACAAGCTACAGCTACTGAGCTTATAATATATACGAATGATACCCATAAGGGATGTTAATCCTCACAGAAGTTTTCCCGTAGTAAACCTTACCATAATAGTTTTGTGTTCCCTTGCTTGGCTCTATGAAGTAAGCCTTTCTGAAGAGGGATTTTATGATTTTATTAGCCTTTATGGTCTTGTTCCAGTTCATCTTCTTGATAGACCGCAGACTCTCGTTACTCACATGTTCCTTCATGGTGGATGGCTTCACATAATAGGAAACCTTTGGTTTTTATGGGTTTTTGGAGATAATGTGGAAGATAGGCTCGGAAAGGTCAGATACTTGCTCTTTTATATACTCTCTGGGTTGGGTGCGGGTCTAATACAGACCGTAGTGAGTTTAATCTTTGGTGGCGAAGACGTGCCTATGGTGGGTGCGAGCGGAGCGATAAGCGGTGTTCTGGGTGCATACATGTGGCTTTTCCCAAGAGCAAGAATACTTGCGCTTGTTCCTATTGTTTTCTTCCTTACATTTTTGGAGATTCCGGCGGTGTTCTTTATAGGACTCTGGGTTTTCATACAGGTGGTAAACGGGATTATATCCTTACCTTTTGCGGACATGGGCGGGGTTGCGTGGTTTGCTCACATCGGTGGCTTCGTGTTAGGCTATTTACTCGTAAGAAAGTTCTACGCAGGTGGCTACAGGTATTAGAAAAGACGTTTTCCAAAGCTCAACGCTTGACCGCTTCAAAGTCTGAATTTGAAAAAACAGTTCCTATAATAAACCTTGGCTTACTTTAAGACCTTGCTAGTTTTTTCATAAAAGATATACAGGTCAAGCTCCGCTTGAGATATACCCAATCTATGACATATCTCTTCCAATCTTTCCTCCGCTTGCATGTATAGGTTTTTTGTGAGGGTTTTGCTTTCTGGAACAAGACTCTTTTCTTTCAAATACCTCAACACGTGCCTGTCTACTATAGCCAAGTTTTCAAAACCTATGTTCCTCAAAAAGTGAGACGCTTCCTTGAGACCTAAGCCCTCCACCTTGTATGGACTTTTAGGGTCGCTTAAGAGTTCTCTTATCTTTTTACTCTCCTTTTCACTTCTCAAAAGCTCTAAAACACCTTCAAACCTCTCCCTCGCTTTTACAATCCTCTCCGCTCTCTGCTTCGGGAAACGATGACCCAACGAGGCTATAGCTTTCTCAAGCTGTTCAAATGACATACTTTTAAATCCTTCTACGCCTATACTTTCTTGAAGTTTTATACCCATCAAAGCGGATGAGTTAGCGGTGAGAATGCAAAAACACAGCTCAGAAAAGATGTCCGCCTGGTAGACGTAGTTTGCAAAGGGTCTAAAGTCGAATATAACCTTTCCTTCTCTACCAAGCCTCCTAAACTGCTCGAGGCGGGCGTTTACCAAAGACCCTACTTTTTCCTTCAGAGAGGCAATCTCCTCAAGCATGACATACCTCTTTCATAAGCTCGCTTGCACCCTTAAGAGTGTTATCGTTAACACTCCCCATAAGTCTGGCTACTTCTTGCAAACGCTCATCGCCCCTTAACTCCAACACTTTTATAACAGGTCTATCCTCGGTGAACTCTTTCCTCGTAGTTAAGTGTTTGTCCCCAGCACTGGCTAAGGCTGGTGAGTGGGTTATAACTATAAGCTGTGTGCTTTTTGAGAGCCTTTTTAAAAGCCTTGCCAGCTTTATGGAAGTTGCGCCGCTAATGCCTGTATCCACCTCATCCAGCACGTAAGTCTGAGCGGGTGGCGAGAGCATAAAAATGGCAAGAGAGAGCCTTGAAATCTCTCCACCAGAGGCTATCTGAGCTATATCCTTCTCATCCTTTCCATACGAAGAGAACAAAAACCTTACTTGCTCTTTGCCGTATCTACTTCGCCTCTCTTCAAAGGCAACTTTAAAGCTGGCTCTTTCCAAACCCATACTTTGAAGATATTCCTTAATTCTATTCTCAAAACTCTCCACAGACTTAAGTCTTATCTGAGTCAGCTCTTGGTAGAGTTTTTCAAGCTCCTCTTCTTTTGACCTCAGCTCCTTTTCAAGTTTTTCTGGGTCTTCCGCTTCCTGAAGCTCCGTCAACTCCCCCTTTAGCCTCTCCGCCCTTTCCCATATCTGGGAGTATGGCATTCCATACTTTCTTTCTAACCTCTGCACTTTGTAGAGCTTTTCGTTTAAAAAGTCCAGTTCCTGCTGGTTGTAGGATACGTATAGACCTTCCACATACCTTCCTAATTCCAATACATAATCCACTGTAAGCTCAAGCTTTTGAATATGCTCTCCCAGCTCTTTGTATGCACTAAGAGACCTAATAGACTTCAGAGCGTTGGATAAACCTATTTTTGCCTCATCCAAGCCAGAGAGAGCTCCCATCACCATAGAGTTTATCTTCTCCGCAAGGCTTATCTCCTCAAGTCTTTTCTTTAAATCCTCATACTCCTCAAGCTTTAAACCCACGCCTTCCACTTCCTCTATTTCTTCCTGTATAAGCCTTATTCTTACTTCCCTTTCTATGTTCCTTTCCTTTAACTCTTTAAGCCTTCTTTCAAGCTCCAAAACCTCCTGATAAACCTTTTCCACATCCTCTCTAAGCCCGAGTGCATTGGCAAAACGGTCGTAAACATCTCTCTGGAAATCTGCCCTTGTAATGTTGGTTCTGTCGTTCTGTCCTTGAAGGAGAATAGAGGAGGAGAGTATTTCCCCTACAACTTTCCTCGTGCTTCCCCTTCCGTTGAGAAAATACCTACTCCTACCACTTCTAAATTCCCTTCTAACTACAACCTGCTCGCCGTACAGAAGAAGTTCAGCCTCAACCGCAGTTCCGTCCTCATACTCTCCTTCTTGACCCATGAGAAAGAGCAAAGAAGATACAGTTAAGGATTTGCCAGTGCCAGTTTCTCCAGTTATCACATTAAAGCCACTATCAAAGTATATGTCCTGACTTTTTATGAGAAAAAAGTTTTCCAAACTAAGCCTAAGGAGCATATCTATAAGTTTAACTCATGCCCAGAAACTTTTTTAGGCTTCTTTCCAACACCTGAAGCATATATTCAAACTTTCTATCTTCTCTTTTTCTCTGTTCTACCTTCTTTATGGAGTAAAGAGCTGAAGTGTGGTCTGGCTTTTCAAAAAGCCTTGCGATTTCTGAGTAAGACATGTTTAAGAGCACCCTGCAAAAATACATGGCTACCTGTCTTGCGTTTATTACCCTTCTTTCTTTAGTTTCTCTTTTAAGGTCTTCCTTTTTTAGGTTAAAGTGCTTGGCTATTAGAGATAGGAGCTCCTCTTCCTTTGAACTTTGCAAGGCTTTACTCTCCTTTATGCCTGTAAGCTTTAGCGTCCTTATAAAACCTTCTATCTCTCTTACGCTGTATCCAGTGTTTTCCATCACATAGTCTATGTACTTTTTATCCACAGGAAGCCCAAAAAGCTCTAATTTTTTCTTTACTATGGAGAGTTTGGTCTCCTCGTCAAGCCCTATTTCTATGATAATACCGCTGGCAAACCTGCTTATGAGCCTTTCTGAAACATCTTTTATATCCTTTGGATGTCTATCACTTACAAAAACTATCTGCTTGCCTTTCGCCTGAAGACTTTCAAAAATCCTAAAGAGCTCTATCTGTGTTCTCTCTTTACCAGAGAGGAATTGAACGTCATCCAACAAAAGAAAATCCATCTGTGCGTATTTTCTCCTCAGCTCCTCTATCTTCCCCTGCTTTATACTTTTAACGATATCCTCGGAGAAATCCGTCGTCTGACGGTAAACCACTCTGTAGTTTGAAAGCTTTGCCCTGCTCCC
>JANWYC010000046.1 GCA_025057245.1 Aquificaceae bacterium
GGGAAAGTCCCCTGTGTTTAGAAAACATTTGGTACGGTCTCCACAAAAACCTTATACCCTTCCAGCGTTTTGAAGGCTTTGACTGAGGAAGGTCTAAGTCAGGAGATAGCAAGAAAGTTCCAACAAGATAGCCGGCAGTAAAGACAAGGTAGAACTCCTTAGGCACGTAGTAAAGACATACCGGTAGAGCCGTCAAATTCACAAAATCGTGACTTCTCCCTAAGGCCATCTAAACCTCTACATCCACGAGCGTTATCCTTTTAAAACCTCTCCTATCTATTTGGTAAGCGACCCTTTTGCCTTTTATGGGAAACTTTAGCCTTTTGTTGGTGGAACTTTCCCAAGAAACTACTATAAAATCACCAGCCTTTAGAACCATTCTATCTACGCCGTGTTCCAACAGTCTGAGCTCTAAGAGCTCAGAAACAAAAACCGGCTCGGGGAAACCCTCTCCGTAAGGTTCAAGCTCACCTATTAGATTGTAAAGGCTCCGGTCTATTTTAGACAAAGGTATGGGCATGTCTATGTAGAGCTTGCTTTCCATTATCTGAGCGTTGGAAAAGAGCTCCCTTGCCAGTCTTTCAAAAAGCTCAATCTTCTGGCTCTCTATGGCAAAACCTACCGCAGAAGGATGACCACCCCAGCGTAGGAAAAGGTGTGATATGGGCTTTATAGTTTGGTATAGGTCTATGCCTTCTGGAGCTCTTGAGGAGGCTATGGTATGCTCCTTTCCTATCGCAAGCACTACCGTGGGTTTTTCAAGAAGGCTTGAGAGTTTTCCAGCTACTATACCCGCCACACCACCCGCCCAGTCTTCAAGCTTCACAACTACAAGGTTCTCATCTTTCTGAGCCTGTGACTGTCTTAGGGCTTCTTCGAAGGCATTCTGGCTCAGATGCTTTCTAAACTGGTTCAGCTGGTGTATTCTTTCCACAAGCTCACTTGCTCTTTTCTCATCCCTTTCTATAAGTAGCTTTAGGGAAGTGTAAGGCTTTGCCACCCTTCCGGGTGCGTTTAGCCGGGGTGCGATGTAGAAAGCCACATCCCTTGAGCTTACCTCCCTCATGCCAGACCTTTCCATCAAAAGTCTTAACCCCGGTGTCCCATGCCCCCCTTTGAGTATGTGATTTAAAAGCCTTATGCCGTTGGAGACTATTATCCTGTTTAGAAAGTTCATGGGCATCACATCTGCCACAGTGCCTATGCACGCAAGGTGCAGGTATTCCCTTACGTCCAGGTCTAACTCCAGCTCCCTTTTGAGAAGGACGGAGAGGTAAAAGGCAAGACCAGAAGAGGATAGACCTTTAAACTCCTTCAGACCGTTGCTATCCAGCTTAGGGTTCACAATTATGGCAGGTGGTAGCCTATCAGAAGGGTTGTGGTGGTCAAGAACTATCACGGGTATCTTGAGAAGACTCAGCTCCTCCACCGCATTAGTTCCGTTATCCACCGTGATTAAAAGGTCCGCATACCTGCCTATTTTTATAGCCAGCTCTTTCGTAAGACCGTAGCCCTTTTTCCTTGAAGGCAAAAGGGGTAAAACCTTTGAGCCTGCACTTTTAAGTATTTGATAAAGAATGGCAGTGCCGGTTATACCATCCGCATCGTAGTCTCCAAAGAGAACTATTCTCCTTCCTTTTCTCACATAGTCCGCTACTAGCTCCACCGCCCGCCTTATGTTAGGAATGTCGTAAGGTGGTAGTAAGTCCTTGAGATGGCTTTTTAACGCGTCGTGGCTTGCTTGCCTGTTAGCTAAAAGCTGAGCCTTAATGTAGCCAGAGCTCTCCACCACAGCCCGCTCTGGTTTCACATGCTTACTTAAAATGACCCATTCTCTTTCAGAAATACCCTTCATAGCCTTTTTAAAGATAAAAACTCCTCACACCATCGCGATATGCTACCCGCACCCATAAACAGCAAAACCTTACCTTCCAGGTCCTCCTCCTCAAGTTGTTTAAATAACTCCTCCTTTGTGGTGCAGAACTGGCAGTTTGCTCTCTTTGCCAGCTCCTCCGCACTCACGCGGTATAAATTCTCCTCGCTGGCAGAGTATATGTCCGTGAGTAGGCACATGTCCGCATCTTTCAACACTTGGGCAAACTCCTCAAAAAGGTAGTAGGTTCTTGAGTATCTGTGGGGTTGGAACACAAGAAGCACGTTTCTGTCTGGATAGACGTCCCTTAACGCTTCCAACACTGCCTTTATCTCCGTTGGGTGATGTCCGTAGTCGTCGTAAACGGGTGTGTTTCCTATGTATCCTTTTAGCTCAAGCCTTCTTTCTGCGTTCTTAAAGCTTTCAAGGGCACTCTTGACAACCTGAAAGTCTATGCCAGATTCAAGGCACACACAAGCGCAAGCAAGGGCGTTGTATACGTTATGCCTTCCTGGCACTCCTAAATGCACTTCACCTAAGTTTTTACCCTCTTTCCAAAGCTCAAAGACATACCTGCCATCTACGAGCCTAAGGTTGTCCGCGTAGTAGTTAACATCCTTCCTCAAGCCGTAACCTACCACCTTCCTGTGCGTCCGCTCACTTATCCAAACACAGTTTTGGTCGTCCATGTTCAGAACTACAAAACCGTAAAAGGGCACTGCGTCCGCAAACTTAAGAAAGGCACTTTTTATGTCTTCCAGGTCTTTGTAAAAACCTAAATGCTCCCTGTCTATGTTAGTAATCACTGCTACTGTGGGTAATAACTTTAAAAAGCTACCGTCGCTCTCGTCCGCCTCGGATATGATAAGTTTGTCTTTACCCAGCTTGGCGTTAGAGCCTAAGCTTTGAAGCACACCGCCTATTAGCACGGTAGGGTCGTAGCCTGCAAGATGAAAGGTGTGTGCTATCATGGAAGTGGTGGTTGTTTTTCCGTGAGAACCGCAGACCGCTATACCCTCCCCGAGTCTGAAGAGCTCCGCAAGCATCTCACCTCTGGGTATGGTGGGCACTCCCAAGGACTTAGCCTTTCTTATCTCTGGATTATCCTCAGACACCGCAGAAGAGTAGACCACCACCTGAGCATCCCCTAGGTTTTCCTCCCTGTGTTGTATGTAAATTTTTGCTCCCTTTTTCTGAAGAAGATGGGTGTTTTTGTTCTCTCTTATGTCTGAGCCTGAGACCTTGTAGCCTAATTCAAGAAGTATTTGGGCTATTCCGCTCATTCCTATACCGCCTATGCCTACAAAGTGAAAGCTTTTGACCTTTTCTCTGAACATGTGTATATTATAACTTTGCAGTGTCCGTAGCTCAGTAGGATAGAGCGTGGGTCTCCGGAACCCAAGGTCGGGGGTTCAAGTCCCCCCGGACACGCATTCAACCTCCCATAATTTCCTTTTCCTTTGCCTCAGCCAGATGGTTTATCTCTTCCACATACTTGTCCGTAAGCTTTTGAAGCCTTTCCAACGCCCTTTTAATGTCGTCCTCAGACACGCCTTCTACGTCCTCTATCATTTCTTTTGCATCCCTCCTTATGTTTCTTACCGCCACTCGTGCCTCTTCTGCCATTTTGTGAAGCATTCTGGTAAGCTCTTTCCTCCTTTCCTGAGTAAGGGGTGGCAGGGTTATTCTGAGTAGGTTTCCTTGCCTCTGGGGTGTAAGGTTTAGGTTTTCCATGATGGACTTTTCCACGCTGGAGACTGCGTTAGCATCCCAGACTTGGATGCTTATTTGGTTTACATCGGTAACGCTAATAGTTCCCAGCTGTTTTAGTGGCACTTTTGAACCGTAGTATTCTACCTTAAGCTCTTCCACCAGCGAAGTGCTTGCCCTTCCCGTCCTTAGACCTGCTATCTCGTTCTTAAAGTAGTTTACCGCCTTTTTCATGTCCTCTTCTGCGCTTTTAAAAATGTCCTCTATCATAGCAGACCTCCTAACTATCTCACTAATGAGCCCACTCTCTCCCCCATTACCGCTTTTAGAAGGTTGCCCGGTCTTTTTATGTTAAGCACCAAAATAGGAAGCTTGTTTTCCCTGCACATGGTCATGGCGGTGTGGTCCATTACCCTTATACCCTTAGTTATCGCGTCCATGTAAGATATCTCCCTTATAAACTCCGCCTTTGGGTTTTTCATAGGGTCGTCTGTGTATATACCGTCCACCTTGGTAGCCTTTATAAAAAGGTCTGCGCCTATTTCAACCGCCCTCAGAGCTCCTGCGGTGTCCGTAGAGAAAAAAGGATTCCCAGTGCCTGCGGCAAATATGACCACTCTACCCTTTTCCAAGTGCCTTATGGCTCTTCTCCTAATGTAAGGCTCTGCTACCTGCCTCATCTCTATGGCTGAGAGAACCCTGGTGGGTATTTGAGCTATTCTCTCCAGGGCTGACTGCAAAGCAAGGGCGTTTATGACCGTCGCAAGCATACCCATGTAATCCCCAGTGGCCCTGTCTATGCCCATCTCCAGACCCTCCACCCCTCTGAAGATGTTTCCACCACCTATGACTATAGCAGTCTGCACTCCCACGTTAAGAAGGTTCTTTATCTCGTCGCATATGTACTGCAAAAACTTTGGGTCTATGCCAAACTCCTGCTCGCCCGCAAGAGCTTCACCAGAGAGTTTAAGAAGCACTCTTTTGTATACCGGTCCTTCCTCCATCACGCACCACCCACCTCGAACCTAACGAACCTTTTTATCTCAACACCCTTCTGGCTTTCCTTTATGTATTGACCTACGGTCTTCTTCTCTTCCTTTATGAACGCCTGCTCCAACAGAACCTTTTCCTGATAGAACTTTTTAAGCCTTCCCTCTACTACCTTTTCTATGATGTTTTCTGGTTTTCCTTCTTGTTTTGCTTGTTCGCTGAGTATCCTCCTTTCCCTCTCAAGAACCTCGGGGTCTACGCTCTCTACGCTAACGAACTCGGGCTTCATAGCTGCTATCTGCAGGGCTACATCCTGAACTACTCTTAAGGTATCTTGGTCTACGCAAGGTGCGTTGTAGTCCACCAAAACGCCCACCTTGCCCACACCATGCACGTAGGCGTGAGTGTAGCCGTCAGTGTCGTATCTGACAAACCTTCTAAGTTGTATGTTCTCACCTATCTTGGCTATTGCGGACTTTATCAGCTCAGCCACCGTGGTGTTATCTGCGTAGATTTGACCTGCTATGTCTTCACCAGACCCAGACTTGTTGGCGTTTTCGGGTAGGCTTGCTATGTGCTTGGCAATCTGAAGGGCGAGCTCAGAAAAGTGCTCGTTCTTTGCCACAAAGTCTGTCTCGCAGTTTAGCTCCATGAGCACGCCCGTTTTTCTGTCTTCCGACACAAAGGCGTATATGATGCCTTCCTTTGTTTCTCTACCCGCTTTTTTGTCAGCCTTGGCAAGCCCTCTTATGCGTAGTATTTCCTTAGCCTTTTCTATATCACCACCCGCTTCCTCGAGTGCCTTTTTACACTCAAGCATACCCGCACCAGTCATCTCCCTAAGAGTCTTTACCATTTCTGCGCTTATCATAGCTTACCTCCTTACTCTTCCTCTATGCCTTTGTCTATGTATTCGTACTTCTCTGACATCTCCATAGCCTTTTCAAACAGAACCTTTTCTTCCTCTTCCACGGTGATGACCCTTCTCTTGGTAACTTCTACCACCGCTTCACCCATGCTCTCCCTTCTGTTTTTGCCGTCTATGACCGCATCCGCTATCTTTGAAGTAAGCAGTTTTATGGACTTTATGGCATCATCGTTACCCGGTATGGGATAGTCTATAAGGTCAGGGTCGCAGTTAGAGTCCGCTATGGCAACTACGGTTATGCCTAACTTTTTAGCCTCCTGAAGGGCTATGGCTTCCCTCACCGTGTCCACCACCCAGAGAATGTTGGGAAGCCTTTCCATGTTCACTATACCGCCGTAGAGTTTTCTGAGCCTCTCCATGTTTCTTTTAAGCTCCCTTACCTCTTTTTTAGGAAGCACGTCAAATACGCCCTCTGACTCCATCCTCTCAAGGGTGTGTAGCTTTAGTATGCTTTTGCGCACAGTGCGGAAGTTTGTAAGCAGTCCACCCACCCAGCGCTCGTTCACATAAGGCACGCCAGCCCTTTCCGCCTCCTCCTTTATCACGTCCTTTGCCTGCTTTTTAGTGCCAACGAAGAGCACCTCCGCACCCTGAGCCACGCTGTCCGCCACAAAGTGATAAGCCTGCTCAAGGTAGACCACTGTCTTGTTCAGGTCTACTATGTGTATGCCGTTGCGAACGCCGTATAGGTAGGGTGACATCTTCGGATTCCATCTGCCTTTGGAATGTCCAAAGTGGACGCCTGCCTCCAAAAGGTCTCTCATAGAAACTACTGCCATGTTTACCTCCTTGGGTTTTGCCTCCCTTTCCCAGACCCTTTACGGGCAACCCAAAGGGAAAGGTGCGGTCTTGTGTGAAACATTATAGCATAAGCTGTTCCTTGCTAAATCGGTAAACCCTCTTGCAAAACTTACAGACCACCTCCGCCGGACCTTCGTTGAGTATATCTTCCAGCTCCTCCTGCCCAAGTAGCATAAGACTTGAACGCGCTATCTCTTCACTGCAGGGACAGTAATACTCCACCTCCTTAAGACCTATGAGCCTTGGCTCTGCACTTTTGAGAATGTCCACCGCCAACTCCTCTGGTCTCTTACCTTCCATGGAAGTCCGCCTTATGTTCTCTTCTATTAGACGGATGGTCTTCTCTGATACGCCAGATAGCACTTGCACCAAGTAAGCAACGCCTTGCTCTATGCGTCCCTCCTCGTCAAAGGTTATGGACATGTTGAGGTAGCTTCTTGTTTGCTCAGACTGCTCAAAGTAAAAAGAAAGAGCTTCCTGAAAGTTTCTACCAACCACTGGCACTATACTGGTATATGGTGTGCCAAGGCGCAACTCTTTAACCACGCTAAGAGTTGCTTCCTTCCAGCACTCTTCTGGATTACCTTCAAGGAAACCTCTTACCCTTCCCTTACCGTCTGCTTCAGAAGCTACCACACCGCACTGACTCTGCACTTTAAAAAGCACCTTTTGGTTAGTGGCGTGCTTTACCAAGGACGTTAACAAAAGTGCGGAGATAAGAGCGTAGCCCAGCGTCTCCGCATCCTTCCCAGAAAGCCCATGCACCCTTCTTGAAGTCTCTATCGTCCTCGTGGCTCTCAAAGTGTATACTCTCACCAGCTCGTCCTTGGGAACTGCTATAACCATGTAATCCTGGTCTTGAAAGTATGCCCTAAGGTCTTGCTCCGTTTGTTTGTCTAACTCCTTATACATAGCATATAAAGATAGGCACGCGCATGCAATGTGATAGATTACCATACGCGTTTATCGTAAAAATATAGCCCTTTCGTTCATGTCTTAGGTTTGAGTAGGAAACTTCTTAACTCTGGTGTTTAGCTTTGGAGCTTGAGCATGGCTTTATAAGAGTTTTTAAAACCCTTACCTTACCCTCTTGACTTTCCGTT
>JANWYC010000047.1 GCA_025057245.1 Aquificaceae bacterium
TACCCATAGACATAAGGGATTTTCCTACAAGGTATAACTTTTTAAGCACTTTGGAATTAAGTTCCTTTTCAAACAGAGTTCCAATTATTGCGTTTATTCTCCTGTTCAGCTTATGCTCATAGCGGGCTATGTATTCCTCTGGGAGCTCTTTTAACAGTAAGCTTGCAAAAATATTCCTTAACTTCAAGGCGTGCACATCAGTAGACTCATGTAAATGAAGGCTCTTTACTTGCCTCCCCATATCTTAAAATTATAGTATAAAAGCAGACTTTTGTGTAGAGTTTTTAGAGAACGTTTTAGGTTGTTTGACAGGCATACTACCGTTTTGTATAAAAATACTCTCTAAGGCTCGATGTCCCGCTACTTCAGAATTTGAGTCTAACTTTCACAGGAGCTAACAAAGCCCATATGAGTTAGAACCGAGAGGCTTATTAGATATTAGACATGGCACTTTGGAGGAATTTAAAACGTTCTCATTTCTGAGAGGCATGTTTCACACCGCATACACTTTGTGCCTTTCTATGTCAAAATGCTTAGTTACGATGCTTAGCTTTACTTTGGTATCTAACCAAGAACTGAAGTAAAATAGCTTAGGCGATGGGTTTTCTTGAACGTTTTAGAAAGAAAGAACAGAAGGAGGTTCTCTGGACAAAGTGTGACAGCTGTAAGTCCCTTTTGTATATACCTGAAATTAAAGCAAACCTCGGCGTTTGCCCTCGTTGTCAGCACCACTTTAGCCTGTCCGCAAAGGAGAGGTTGGAACATCTTCTTGAAAACTACAAACTTCTGTTTGAAAACATAAAGCCTACAGACCCTCTGAACTTCAAAGACAGCAAAGCGTACAAAGACAGACTAAAGCAGGCACAGGAGCAGAGCGGACTTTCTGAAGCCATGCTCGTAGCGGAGGGCATGCTTTTTGACGAAAGGGTAGTGTTAGCGGTCATGGACTTTAGTTTTATAGGCGGTAGTATGGGTTCTGTGGTGGGCGAGAGGTTCTATAGAGCGTGCAAGCACGCAAGCGAGGAAGGCATTCCACTTATATCGGTGATAACCTCTGGCGGTGCGCGCATGCAGGAGGGCATACTTTCTCTGATGCAGATGGCAAAGACTTCCATAGGTGTGGGCTATCTAAAGCAAAAGAGTTTGCCTTACATAACCGTTCTTACAGACCCTACTACGGGCGGTGTATCCGCCAGCTTCGCCTTTCTGGGTGATATTATCATCGCAGAACCTAAGGCTCTTATAGGTTTTGCTGGTCCGAGGGTCATAGAGCAGACTATAAAGCAACAACTACCAGAAGGCTTTCAGAGAGCTGAGTTCCTCCTTGAAAAGGGTATGGTGGATATGGTGGTGCATCGCAAAGAGCTAAAGGAGACACTACATCAGCTTGTAAAGTTTGCTACTTACTGGAGAAGGTATGTGGAGCTTTGAAGAGGAGCATCCCTTTGCCCTTGCCTACAAGCTGGTGGAGGAAGGCAAACTTGACCCGTGGGATGTGGACATATCAACCCTTGCTAAGGCTTACATGGAGGAGATTAAAAGGCTTGAACTACTTGACCTGAGAGTGCCTGCCAGAGCAGTTTTAGCCGCCTCTTTCCTTTTGAAAAAACAGACTGAGGCTCTTTTCCCTGAGCCGAAACAAAAAAGGGAAAGGAAAAAGCTAACACTTCAGGAAATTGTGGAGCAGTTTGAAAGCCAGCAGGAAAACCTTGAGGAGGAGTTAAGCGAAAAGTTAGAGAAGGTTAGGAAGGCTATAAGAAAAGTGCATGTAGGTGTGAGGAAGGAAAGAAGAAGGGAGAGAAAGTTTCCAGTTCACATATCAAAGTTTGAAGATGCCCTCGCAGAGCTGAGAGAGCTTTTAAAAGGTAGTGGAGCGAGTTTTTCTTTCTACGATTTAGTTCTCAGTAAGAATATAGTTCCTTATCTTATGGCTCTTATGGTCATGTATCAAGAGGGTGAGGTGAACATAAGGCAGGAAAAACCTTACTCAGACCTTATAATAGAGTGCTTAGGAGTTGGAAATGATAGAGCTGAAGTTTAATCAGGAAGGGCTTATTCCCGTGATAGCTCAAGATTACGCAACTGGTGAGGTGAGGATGTTTGCGTGGGCTAACAGGGAGGCTATAGAGAAAACACTGCAGACAGGCTACGCATACTACTACTCTAGGTCAAGGAAGGCTCTTTGGAAAAAGGGTGAGACCTCCGGAGAACTCCAGAGGGTCCTGGAGATAAGGGTGGACTGCGACCAAGATGTGCTTCTGTATGTGGTGGAGCAGGAGAGCAACAGAGCCTGCCACACTGGTGAAAGAAACTGCTTTTTTACAGACATTGAAGGCAAAGAAGCAAAAAAGGTTCTTCCTTTTGAGAGCCTTCAGAGGCTTCAAGAGGTTATAGAGAGCAGGCTTCGTGAGATGCCAGAAGGCTCATACACCGTAAAGCTATACAGAGAAGGAGAAGACAGGATACTACAAAAGTTTGGGGAGGAGGCTATAGAGACGCTTATAGCTTTAAAGAGAGGTGTTAAAGAGGAGATAAAGGCGGAGACCGCAGACATGTTCTACCACTTGGTGCTTTTGCTTACTCTGAAGGGAATAAGGGTTCAAGAGGTTTTTGAGGAGCTTGCTAACAGGCTTGGTTAACATTATGATTTTTTTTCATGAGGCTCTTGCTTTTACTTTTTCTCCTGCTGAACTTTGCCAGTGCAAAGGTATTTGTGGTTCAGTGGAAGGAAGCGGTAAGCCCGCTTATGGTAGACCACATAAAAAGAAGCCTTCAGAAGGCGGAGAAGGAGGGTGGAACTCTGTTCTTGCTCGAATTGGACACGCCGGGTGGTTTAGAGTCTTCCATGAGAGAGGTGGTTCAGGAGTTTCAAAGAACTCCCTTTCCAGTAGTGGTTTACGTGTATCCACCCGGAGGTCGTGCCGCCTCCGCAGGTGCCATAATAACCATCTCCGCAGACATAGCAGTTATGGCACCAGGCACCAACATTGGTGCTGCAACGCCAGTTCAAGTAAGTGGTGAAAACGTAGAAAAGGACGTGAAGCAAAAAGTTATGCAGGACATGTTAGCCTTTGTGAGGAGTATAGCAAAGGAAAAGGGTAGGAACTCAAAGGTGGTGGAGAAGATGATAACAGAAGCGGTGTCCCTTACGCCAGAAGAGGCTTTGTGGAATAAGGTTATAGACCTTATAGCGGAGAACAGAGCGGAGCTCTTGAAGAGCATAGAAGGTAGGGTGGTAAAAAAGCACGGCAAGGAGCTAACCATAAAGACCACTGGAGTCCAAGTGGTAGAGGTGGAAAAGAACCTTAAGGAAGAGCTCCTTAGCCTTATAACAAACCCGACACTTGCCTACATGCTACTTCTCATAGGCTTTTATGGCATTTTCTTTGAACTTTACAACCCAGGCACCATCATACCGGGTGCGGTAGGTGTGATATGTCTTCTTCTGGGTCTTTACGGTCTTGGGGTTATAGGCGTTAACTGGTTAGGGCTTTTGTTAGTTCTGGCTGGGCTCTTGCTTTTAGCACTTGAGCTTATAACTCCTGCTTTTGGAGGTCTTGCCTTAGCAGGTGCTATAGCTCTTGCTTTGGGTTCTCTCATTCTCATAAGCCCAGATTCTCCCTACGGAGATATACCTATAAGCACCATAGCGGTTATGGTTGGTTTCACCGTTGCTTTTTTCCTGTTTGCAGGCAGGCTGGGTATAAAAGCTCAGAAGAGTAAGAAGATGTTGGGTGTGGAAGGTCTTATAGGTATGCAGGGTGAGGCTTACACAGACTTTGAGGGGGGTAAGGGCAAGGTGTTCCTAAACGGTGAACTGTGGAATGCGGTTAGTCAAGAGCCTATAAGGAAGGGAGAGAGCGTTTTAGTGGAGGAAGTCAAAGGCATGGTGCTTAAGGTAAGAAAAGTTTAAACGGAGAGGGCGGGATTCGAACCCGCGGTGCGGGGTTTGCCCGCACACAGCATTTCCAGTGCTGCACCTTCGGCCACTCGGTCACCTCTCCTTTAGCTGGATATAATTATAATAGATGAAAATCGCCAGTATAGATGTAGGTTCTTACTCTGTAAGACTCTGTGTTGCCAGTGTAGACGGTGGGTTTGAAATTGTTCACGAAGAGGGAAACATAACCGCCTTAGCCACGAACTTAAAAGAAGAGAACCTTTTAAAAGAGGACAGGATACAAGAAACCATAGCCACTGTAAAGAGGTTTGTTAATAAGGCTAAAGACTTAGGTGCGGAGCGCATAAAAATAGTAGGCACGGAGGCTCTCAGAAGGGCAAGAAACTCAGAGGAGTTTTTAGACAGGTTAGAGGAGGCTACCGGTCAAAGGTTAAAGGTCATAACGCCAGAAGAGGAGGGTAAATACGCCTTCCTTTCAGTTGCTTACTCTCTTAAGCCAGAGGGCAAGTTCTGCATCATAGACCAAGGTGGAGGTTCCACCGAGTTTGTGTGTGGAAGTGGCTACCAGATAGAGAGCTTAACTTCCTTTCCCTTTGGCATAGTGAACCTTACGGAGGAGTTCATACAAAGCGACCCACCTAAGAACTACGAGCTGGAGTCTCTTAAAAACTTTTTAGACGAACACATAAAGACTGTGGTTCAACCCTGTCAGGAGCTCATCGGTCTTGGTGGCACTATAACCACCATAGCGGCCATTGAATACGGCGTGTATCCATACTCTGGTGAGCTGGTGCATGGCAAAAGCCTTTCCATTGACAGGCTTATGTTCTGGCTTGAGACATTGAGTTCAATGAACGAAACTCAGAGAGTTAGCACCTTTCCACACATAGAACCAAAGCGGGCAGGGGTCATAATCCCGGGACTTGTTATTTTTTACAGGAGCATGCTACTTTTTGGAAAGGATAGCATAAAGGTAAGCGACTGGGGTCTAAAGGAAGGTTTGCTTGTTGAAGAGCTTTTAAATGGTTTATAATTTATACAAACTTAGGCGGCGTAGCTCAGCTGGTTAGAGCGGAGATCTCATAAGTCTCAGGTCGGAGGTTCGAGTCCTCCCGCCGCCACTATTCCAGGGATACTCTCCTTTGAAGCTGGTAAAGCCTTACCACTTCCTCCACCGTGGTAGCATCCTCTGGCTTTTTGTCCTCTCTAAAAAAGCTAACCGCTCTGGGAAAGCGTAGGGCGTAGCCGTGTTCCTCTGAGGTCTTGCCAGCGGTGTGAAGGGGTGAGCGTGTAATCTCGTCCGCGTTCACCGTTATCACATACTTGGGTTCTACCCATACATCCACCTCTATAAGACTGTCAACCCTTGGATGTTTGTGGCTTAGCTTTATAAGGTCAAGACTTTGTTTGAGTTTTATCCACTCTTGCTCTGTAAAGCCAGAGCCCACCTTGCTTATGGTCTTAAAGGTGTCCGTGGAAGGCTCGTAAACAGCTACCAAAAGACCACCTATGCCCAGCTTAGCCCTTGCACCCTTGCCGTAGTAGTATCCCACTATTACCACGTCCACCGTGTCTGCCAGCGTTCCTCGGTAGCTCCTTTTTAGCTTTATCCAGTTAAAGTTCCTTGAGCCTGCGGTGTAAGGTGCGTCCAACCTTTTTGCCATAATGCCCTCAAGCCCTCTGCTTATAGCATCCTCAAAAAAGTTGTTTATAAGCTCTGGTTGGTCTGTTATAAACATTTGGGACAGCCTAAGGGTGTTTGTTTTTTTCAACAGACCTTCCAACTTCTCGCGCCTTTCAAGGAAAGGCTTTAGGGTATAGTCCTCTCCGTCAAGATACAGAAGGTCAAAACAGAAAAGCTTTAGCGGGTATTCCTTTGCATACTCTTCTACGCCGTATTTTCTCTTTCTCTGGATGGTAACCTGAAAGGGGTAGAAGTCCTCAGTCTCCTCGTTTACCGCGATGGCTTCTCCTTCAAGAATAACCTCTTGCGCCTGTATGTCCTCAAGAATACCCTTTACTATGTCAGGAAACATATGCGTCATCTCCTCCAAGTTTCTTGAGTAAAGCTCAACCTTGCTACCCTGCTTGTGTGCTTGAAGTCTAAAGCCGTCATACTTTGCCTCCACGCCACACCTAACTAACCTTTTTACAATATCCTCTGCGCTGACGACCCTCTCCGCAAGAGCCATCCTTATGGGATAGAAAGGTTGAACTTTAAACTCTTCAAGAGCTCTCTCTCCACCCTCCTTTAACCTCTTTGCCACAAGACCCAAGTCAGAACACAGGTTATAAGCCCTCTCTATAAGCGGTTTGAGGTCTTTGCTCCCTAACATAAGAGAGAGGGCGTCAATAAGGGTAGCCTCTCCCACACCCAGCCTTAACCTACCCAGTATGACCCTTACCACATACTTGGCTTCAAAACCGGAAAGACCTTTCAGAAGGTTTATTAGCTTCATAACTTTGTCAAGAGTTCCTCTGCTACGAGCTATAAGCATAAGCTCTCCGTAAACCTGCGACAGGCTCAGACCCCTTCCGCGCCAACTTACCAGCTCCTGAGCGGTATCTCCCAGGTCTCCCTTCTGTCTGTATAGGCTCTCCACCTGCCTTAACCTTACGCCACAGGCTTTTGAAATAGCATCCATCACCAGCTTTTCGGATAGCCCAAACTCCACGCCTCTAAAAGCAGGGAGCAAACTACCCATGGTAAGGTAAACCGCTTTGTCTATCTCCTCTGCGCTCGCACGGTCCAAGAGCTCCTTTAGTATATCTGCCATCTCGAGCCTGCTGGTAGTCTGCTCCAGTCTGTGAAAGTACTCCGAGTATTCTCTGAACAACATGGTAGTATTCTAAACCGAGTTTAAACCGTTTTTGTAAAACATTAAATGAGACTTGATGCTTGATATTCTACTGCTTTAAAGTTTAAATCCGTCTTTATGAACAATTATAAAGCGCCTGTTAGCCAAAGCAAAAGACTCGTTAGACAATCAGAAGCAGTGGGCAAAAGTGTAATTTTCAAAATCAAGTAATTCAATACGAAAGGGTTTAACACAAAAGTAGAAGGGACGATTATAATAAGTAGCTATGGACCTTCTAACTGTTATAGGTATAGTGGGAGGACTTGTGGCTCTACTTATAGGCGCGGTGCTTAAGGGCGCTAGCATACTTTTTCTTATACAACCTGCCGCTTTTGTTATTGTTGTGCCGACCACACTTTTTGCCAGTCTTATTACTATGCCCCTTTCCAAATTCTCCCTTATCATAGAAGGTCTAAAGATAGCCTTTAAGGGTGCTGGCAACGAAGCTTTGGAAACCAAGGCTCAGCTCGTGGACATTGCCAACTTGGTTAGGACGGAG
>JANWYC010000048.1 GCA_025057245.1 Aquificaceae bacterium
AGAAGACGTAAAACAAGGTGTAATAGCTTACAAGATTGCCGCTCATGCGGCAGACGTTGCCAAGAACCTACCGGGCGCAAGAGACTGGGACCTTGAAATGTCAAAAGCCAGATTTGCCTTTGATTGGAACAGGCAGTTTGAGCTGGCTATCGACCCAGAGACCGCAAGGGCATACCACGATGAAACACTGCCTCAGGAAGGATACAAAACCGCCAAGTTCTGTTCCATGTGCGGACCAGAGTTCTGCGCCTACAAAATATCCCAGAATGTTTCCTCCAAGATGGAAGAAGTTCTGCAGTTGGAAAACTGGATTGCTCCATAAAATTTCCTTGGGGGCTTAAAGCCCCCCCTTATTTAAGAACTTCAATAGAGAGTATCCCTCAATGTGGACATCTGTTCCAAATCTTAGGTTAAGGAACTATGACTGAAGCTCCTAAACTTCGGTCAGTGAGCTCCACGCCCTACCCCAGGGGCATTTATACCGCTAACTACTCAGGAAAATCCCAAGCAGTGAAGGCTTGCGTAACTCCTTGCATCCCCACCTAACACGATTAGACATGTCTCTGGATGCACCTTTAACCACGCCGACTGTGGATAATTTACAACAAAAGGTCATGTTTGTCAAGATAGATTAAATAATTAGTCACTAAGACTCAACGCTTCTTGTAATCAAAGTTTTTTATACCGCAAACTACGAGCTTTGCGCTCCCGATGCTCTTACAAGAAGCTTTGAGAGACTGTTATTTGTCTAAAAATGCCTTCTGATGTCTGATAATTAGCAACTTCGGAGTTCTGGCTATGGGAGAGTTCGTAAAACTCTTATAAATCAGGGACAAGAGATTTATCAGATAGTTGGACATAGCGGTCACCAAGCTTAATTTCTTAACAAAAACTTAACCAAAACTTAAAAAAATCTTAACTTTTAGGTTTTATTCTCATAACTGATGAGATTAGCCCTTGTAGAAGTGCATGACGTTAGCCCCTACTATAAGAGTGAGTTTTTAGATGCGCTTGAACTTTTGGAGGAGGTGGGTTGCCATAGATTTTCTCTACTTGTAGTTCCCTATTTTTGGGAGAAGGTGAGCTTGGGGGGGGACGAGGAGTTTTTGCGTCTCTTAAGAAGCACGGGTGCGGAGATTCTTCTCCACGGATACACTCATAAGGGGAAGAGAAGGTTTCAGGATATACTGTGGACGGATGGGGAGGGAGAGTTTGGGGGAATTGACCTGCACGAGACATACCAAAAGGTTTACGCTGGGCTTGAGCTAATGGAATACTGCGGTTTCAAGGTTGACTTTTTCGTGCCACCTGCGTGGATTGGTAATCCATACTTGGAGGATGTTCTTTACTCTCTTAATATAAGAGGCGTTGCCTACAGGTGGCACATAAAAGACCTTAAAGGTGGAAAGGTCATAAAATCACCTGCTCTTACCTTTAGTAGCAGGCACTTTCTCTCGTGGCTCAGTCTGAAGTTCTTGCCAGAACTGGAAAAGTTTTACAGTGGGCAAGAGGTTATAAGGCTTGCCATACACATGGCAGACTTCAGAGACCAAAGAAAGGTAAACCTTTGGAAGCAAATAATGACGGAGATAAAAAGTTCAAGGAGGTGGACAAACTATGGGGAACTATTTGGCGAAGGCGGACCTTCATCTTCATTCCAAAGCCTCAAACCTGCCGGGTGGATGGTTCAGTAGGCTGATAGGGTGTCCAGAAAGTCTTACAGAACCAAAGGAGTTATACAAGAGGCTTAAAAATAGAGGCATGAGCTTTGTTACCATAACCGACCACAACACCATACAGGGTGTTCTTGAATTAGCCCACATGGAGGATGTGTTCCTCGGATGCGAATATACGGTGCAAATACCAGAAGATAAAGCTAAAGTGCATGTATTAGTTTACGGTCTTAGGGAACAGGACCACGAGGAGTTAATGAAGTTGAGGGAGAACATTTACGATTTTGTAAAGTATCTCAAGTTAAATAGGTTGGCTCATTCCCTCGCTCACCCTCTATACTCCGTTCAGGGAACTAACGTGAACAAAATGCTTGTGGAAAAGTTTGTTCTTCTTTTTGACAACTGGGAGGTGGTAAATGGCACGAGGGGTGATGATATAAGATACATAGAGGAGACCATAGCCAGAAACTACGATGGTTGGGATAAGATACACTTCCTCGCAGAAAAACATAAGATTGAACCACAGAGAATAAGAGAAAGAATAACCTTTACCGCAGGTTCTGATGACCATGGTGGTATGGACGTAGGTAGAACATGGACTGAGGTTGAAAATGCAAGGACTAAAGAAGAATTCCTAAAAGGTCTATGGGATGGAAGAACACAAGTGGGCACGGAGAAGCTGGGTGAGGGGAGGCTTCTTAACATGGTTTGCAGGGTAGGTTATGATTTCCTCAAGAGTAAGAATCGTATACCTTCTGAGGCACGCCCCGTTATGGACTACATTTTCATGCATTCAGATAACCCTGCGGTAGGTTTCCTACTGAAAAGTTTCCTTGGTATAAAATCTCAAAGACACGACCTTTTAAGAGATATACTGAAAGTTTTACCCCACTTTGTTCTTGATAGATTTTTAAAAAGCCCCTCACCGCAAACCCTTGGGGAGCTGTGCCTGTCGCTAATGGCTCATAGCCTCCCCGCCTTTTTAAAATACGCTCAGAAAAGAGAAGAGAGTAGGATAAAAGAGCTGGGAAGAGCTTTTGGCATAACCAACGGAAGACAGCCAAAAGTTGCCTACATTACAGACACATACCATCACATAAACGGCGTTGCCAGAAGTGCTAGGCTTATAAGACAGATAGCCCTTGAGGAAGATATGCCTTTTACGGTCATAGTCTCTAATCACAAGGTGGGTGAAGAAGAAAAACTGATAAACCTTAAACCCATAGTGGAAATTCCCACGCCTTTCTACGAAGAGTTAAAAATGGGACTTCCCAACCTACTGGAACTTATAGACCTTTTGGAAGAGGAAGGCTTTACGCAGGTGCACTTGGCTACGCCCGGACCTCTTGGTATTTTGGGGCTTATTGCCGGCAAGGTGCTTAACCTGAGGGTTACCTTTGCTTTTCACACAGACCTGCCAGCCTACGCCAGAACATACACAGGAGACCCGCAAGTGGAAGAGCTTTTCTGGAAAGCCTTTCTACTCATAGGCGACCTTTCAGACAAATTCTTTGTTCCATCTGAATACTACAGAAAGTTGTTTGTAAACAAAGGACTTAGCTACGGAAAAGTAAGCGTGTTTAAGCGCGGCGTGGATACGGAGCTATTCTCACCATACAAGCGGGAGGAAAACTTCTGGAGTAAAAGATTTGACATCAAGAAACATCAGAAGGTTATACTTTACGTAGGTCGTGTTTCTAAGGAGAAGGGGCTGGATAACTTCTTGTATGTGGCAAGGTGCTTCCCAGAAGATGCCTTCGTTATAGTTGGGGATGGTCCATACAGAGCTGAAATAGAGGCAAAAAGACCTAACAATGTCTACTTTACAGGATACATGGTGGGAGAAGAGCTGGCAAAGGCTTACGCAAGCTCAGATGTGTTTCTCTTCCCCTCGGAAACAGAGACTTACGGACAGGTGGTTCTGGAAGCTATGGCAAGCGGTCTGCCTGTGGTGGTAAGCTCAAGGGGAGCTTCTCACGAACACGTGGAGGAAGGCGTAAACGGCTTTATAGCTACAAAACCAGAAGACTTTGTGGAAAAGCTTTCCATACTTCTTGAGAATGAAAGCCTGCGTAAGAACATGGCTCAGGAAGCCTACTACAGGGCGAAAAGTCTTGATATGAGAAAGAGTTATATAGATTACATGTTATCCATAGCAGGTCTGGGAAGGTTGGTTCATGAAGCTAATTGACATAACACCCTACTTTCATAAAAAAAGTGGGGGCATAAAGCGGTATATTTTGGAAAAGATAAAGTTTTTCAGAAATAAGGATGTTCAGCATGTTCTCATAATTCCCGGAAAGCATAGACGCACATACTATATGGATTCTACAAAGGTTTACGAAATTTCCTCCTTTCCATTACCTATGACTGGTGGCTACAGGTTTTTCTCTTCTTTTTCTGAAATAAGGGAGATACTTTACAGAGAGTCACCCGATGTGGTAGAGCTGGGTGGAACTTATCAACCCATAACCGCCCTGAAATCTGACTCTTATCTTCTTAGCGTTTTCTATCACTCCGATATAAGAACGGAGCTAACCCTCCTTCCAGCTCCGCAAAGGCTTAAAAGAACTCTGACAGAGAGGATTGTTAAGAACAAACTTTCCAAAGCAAACCTCATAATAACTCCATCCGTAGCACAAGAGGAGTTTCTAAGGTCTTACCATGTAGAGAACGTCATCACAGTAAATCTGGGTGTAGACACGCAGGTCTTTAATCCTCAGAGGAGGAATCCTTACTTTAACAGAATTTTAGGTGTAAAGGAGAACACTATAAAACTGCTGTATGTGGGCAGGCTCTCGCCCGAGAAAAACATAAACTTTCTGTTGGAGTTTTTCAGGCACCTTGACCCTACCCTTTTCCACCTTGTAGTTGTGGGAGATGGACCTCTGAGAAAGAGGGTAGAGAAGGCAGCTTGCAAACTGCCTAACCTTACCTATTTAGGTTACCTCCAGAAACAAGAGGAATTAGCAGAGGTTTACGCCAGCTGTGATATTTATCTGAACACTTCCTCCGGGGAAACCTACGGGCTGTCTTTTCTTGAAGCTCAGGCTTGCGGTTGTTTGGTGATAGCCCTTGACCACGGACTTGAAACACAGCCCTTTAGGGAGTTTCTCGCAGAGGAACTTAGTGTGGAAGCCTTCTACAGTGCTTTGATGAAAGCCTGTGATGCTTTAGAACCTTCTACTAAACAGAGGGTAAGCTCATACATATCTGAGCGATTTTCGTGGGAGGCTACCTTTGACAGGCTTTTAGACGTTTATAGCCAGTTTTTACTTAGGGTCTAAAACAAATAGTTAGTGAACTTCAATGGCGACGGACTCTGTATTTTATGCCTGTCCGATGTAATTGTAAGTTCAGGCTTCAGTATTGGTTACTAATAACCGTTTAAATAGAAACGTAGTGACAAAAATAGACAATTTTACATCTTGGCAAAGTTCATTACGATTTTAGGACATTATTTGCACCGTGTGAAGTAGTTGGTGTCCAACGTCGCACGGTGTGAATGGTAAAGCAGGATTAGTCCATTATTGGGGCTAATTGGGATTGGTTTTAACAATCCCATAGAGGAGTTTATAGTCCCTCTACCTGCGAGACCTGTTCTCGTAGTTGAATAAATTATTATGGGAATGGGAACTATGTTAATTTTTCCATACCAAGAACAGAAAAAAGAAAATAGTAGAAAACTCTGGGATAAAGGAGGGCTTGCGTTTGGTATTCTCCGCGCACCTTGCCACTGGTGAGGATAACGGAGATGCCCATCTTAAGAACCTTCTTAACCACCTTCAGGTAGTTCTTACTACCACGAACCGTAAGCTAAACCTTGAACCTCCGCAGGAGTATTCTAAACAGAGTTTCACGGTCAGAGGAAGAAGAGAGTTGTTGCTAAAGCGATAGGTGCTTAAAAGTCAATTATCTAACCTTTTTGGAGCACAAAATACTCCTCAAATCCTAATGTAGCTTATATTAAAATATCTCAACCGTTTGACTTTATTAGAGGTGAAAGGTATGGAAGTGTTTGAACACGATGCCTGCGGTGTGGGTTTTGTGTGTAACGTAAAGGGAGAAAAGAGCCATCAGGTAGTTCGCTGGGGTGTAGAGGCGGTTAAGAACCTTACCCATAGAGGTGCGGTAGGTGGTGACGGAAAGACCGGAGACGGTGCGGGCGTGCTTATACAGATACCGAGGAAGTTCTTTGGTGATTACATAGAAAACAAAGGGCTTGAGGTCTCTGACCTTGAAAACCTTGCGGTCGGTTGCGTGTTCCTTTACGAAGATGTAAGGCGTGCGGTAGAAGACCATGTAAACAAAAGTCCTTTCAAGCTAGTAGGCTGGAGGGAAGTGCCAGTGGACGGCTCTGCGGTGGGCGAGTCCGCCCTTAAGGTTATGCCGAAAATATTCCACCTTCTGTTAGACTGCAAAGGAGTAAGCCAGGATAGGAAAGAGGTAGAGCTCTATCTTCTAAGGAGGAGAATAGAAACAGACAAAAAGCTAAGGGATAAGGTCTACTTTGCCTCCTTGTCTACGCAGGTGTTGGTATATAAGGGTATGTTGGTAGCACCCCAGCTGGATATCTTCTATCCCGAGCTGAAAGACGAGAGGCTTGAGTCAGCCTTCTGCCTTTTCCACCAGAGGTATTCCACCAACACCTTTCCCAACTGGAAGTTAGCCCAACCTTTCAGACATCTTGCTCACAACGGTGAGATAAACACCATACTGGGCAACAGAAACTGGATGAGAGCTCTAGAGTACGAGCTTAGCCATGAGGTATTTGGAGAGGACATAAAGCTTATAAGACCTTTGGTGTCTTACGATGAGAGCGACTCCGCTTCCCTTGATAGGGTTTTTGAGCTTTTGCTCTTAGTAGGCTACAGTCCCGAACACGCTATAAACATGCTTATACCACCCGCATGGGAAGGAGTGCCTTGGTTGGAAAAGGAAGTCAAAGAGTTTTTTGAGTTTCAATCCCTTCTGATGAAGCCTTGGGATGGTCCCGCCAGCATAGCCTTTACAGACGGCAGAAAAATAGGTGCGCATCTGGACAGAAACGGTCTAAGACCTGCCAGATACCTGCTAACGGAGGATGGTATCCTCGTGCTTGGTTCAGAGGTGGGTATGGTAGACCTAGGAGACAGACGAATACTTAAGAGGGGAAGGCTTGGACCTGGAGATACCATAGTGGTAGACCTGGAGGAAGGAAAAGTAAAAGAGACGGAGGAAATACTCAAGGAGCTTTCTTCTCAAAAACCTTACGGTCAGTGGTTGGAAAAGCATCTGGTGAGGCTCTCCGCTCTTGTGAAAGACTACGACCTTTCAGAGGGCAAAGGAGACTCAGACATAACCAGAAAGCTTGTAGCCTTTGGCTACACTCAGGAGGAGATAAAGAACGTGCTTGCGCCCATGGCGGAGGAAGGAAAGGAAATAACCTTTTCTATGGGTGATGACACTCCTATACCACCCCTTTCAGAAAAGCCCGTTTTACTCTTCAGATACTTTAAGCAAAGGTTTGCTCAGGTAACCAATCCACCCATAGACCCC
>JANWYC010000049.1 GCA_025057245.1 Aquificaceae bacterium
CTGTGTGTTATAATAAAAAATCCGTTATAGACTTACGGAGGTGATAAGATGGCTGTTCCTAAAAGAAAAACCTCTAAATGGAGAAGGGACCAGAGAAGGTCTCAGAACTTTTTCTCAAAACTCAGCACCCTTTCCCTATCCACATGCCCTAATTGTGGAGAACTTATGATGCCCCATAGGGCATGTCCTTACTGCGGTTATTACAAGGGAAGGGAAGTTGTTAATCTTTCATGACAAGGATAGCGGTTGACTGTATGGGGGGTGACTACGCTCCTGAGGAGGTGGTAAGGGGGTGTGTTCTTGCTTACAAAGAGCTGGGGTTAGAAAGTGTTCTTGTGGGTGAAGAGAGTTCTATAAGGAGGATACTACACAAAGAAGGTTTTGACGGTAAACTGGAAATAGTGAACGCACCAGACGCTATACAAATGGAGGAAGCACCCTCTAACGTGCTTAGAAAGAAAGGCTCTTCTTTGCATGTGGCAGGAAGGTTGGTAAGAGAAGGTAAAGCGGATGGCTTAGTGTCTGCGGGCAACACGGGTGCGGTGCTGACGGTGGGTAAGTTCATAATAGGTTCCATTCAGGAGCTTGACAGACCTGCCATAGCGGTAGCACTGCCAAACCCAAAGGGAAAGACCGTTCTCATAGATGTGGGAGCTAACGTAGACTGCAAACCTCATCACCTTCTCCACTTTGCTGTTATTGGACACACATACGCAGAGGAGATATTGGGTATAAGCAAACCAAGGGTGGGCGTCTTGAGTATAGGTGAGGAAGAGGGTAAGGGCAACGAGCTTGTGAAGGAAACTTACCCACTTCTCAAAGCCAGTAAGCTTAACTTTGTGGGTAACGCAGAGGGCAGGGATATATACGCAGGCACTTTTGATGTGATAGTATGTGATGGCTTTGTGGGAAACATAATACTAAAAGCCAGCGAGAGTCTTGGCTTTGCGGTTTTGCATATGATAAAAGAAGAGGTGGAGAAAAGTCTATTGGCAAAGCTGGGTGCGTTGCTCATTAAACCTGCGCTTAACAACTTTAAGAAGAAAGCGGACTTTACAGAATACGGTGGTATACCCCTTTTAGGTGCAAAAAAGCCTGTCATTATTACCCACGGAAGGGCTAACGCAAAAGCTATAAGGAATGCCATAAAGGTTGCCAACGAGTTTCTCACCCATCACTTTAACGAGCGTCTTTCCGAGAACCTCAGAAGCCTTATACCCCAAGAGGTAAAGAACTAATGGGTATAACCATAAAAGGGCTTGGATACTACACACCAGAAAGAGTGCTTACCAACTTTGACCTTGAAAAGATGGTGGATACCTCCGACGAGTGGATTACTACCAGAACGGGTATAAAAGAAAGGCGCATAGCGGATGGTAGTCTGATAGACATGGCTTACTGTGCAAGCCTAAAAGCCTTAGAAGATGCGCAAATAGAACCAAGGGATATAGACCTTATAATCCTTGCCACCCTTACCCCAGACCTTGGCTTTCCTGCCAGTGCCTGTCTTCTTCAGGCTAAACTGGGTGCAAACAATGCCTATGCCTTTGATTTGTCAGCCGCATGCAGTGGCTTTCTCTACGGCTTAGAGGTGGCATCTGGTATCCTTCTTTCTGGTAAGGTAAAGAGAGCTCTTTTAGTGGGTGCGGAGAAGCTTTCTCAGATAGTAGACTGGCAAGACAGGGCTACATGCGTTCTTTTTGGTGATGGTGCAGGCGCAGCGGTCATCTCCGCAGAGGGTAGCGGAGAACTTTTAGCCTCTGTTATGAGGTCAGATGGGAACTACTGGGAAATACTCTACGCGCAGAGGTGTGGACACGTAAGGATGAGAGGTAAGGAGCTGTTTAAGATAGCGGTGCGTTCCATGGCTGAGGTGTGTGAGGAAGTTTTGCGGACTGCTGGCGTCTCCGTAGAGGAGGTGGACCTAATAGTGCCACATCAGGCTAACATAAGAATTATGGAGGCTTTAGCGGAGAAGCTGGGTGTGTCTATGGACAAGGTTTATTCTAACATACACCGCTACGGCAACACCAGCGCCGCATCCATACCCATAGCTCTGTGTGAGGCAAGGCAAGAAGGAAGGTTCAAAAGAGGAAGTTTGGTCTTGCTTACCGCCATGGGTGGTGGTCTTACTTGGGGGGCTACTCTTTTGAGGTTCTGAGGTGAAGTTTAATGCAATAGTAGTGGGTGCTGGTCCCGCCGGCTCTTCCACTGCCTACCACCTTGCCAAGTCAGGACTTAAGGTTCTTCTTCTTGAAAAGGAAACCATGCCTCGCTTTAAACTGTGCGCAGGCTGTCTATCCGCAAGAGCGGTAAAGTTCCTACCAGAGGGATACCAGCATCTCTTTTTAAACAAGATAAGGTCGGGTAGGTTGGGCTTTAGAGGGGTTGAAGAGGTTAGAGTAAAGACGGAGGGTGAGGTTGCCTACATAGTGGATAGGTCTACCTTTGACCACTTTCTGGCGCAGAAGGCTCAAGAGGCTGGAGCGGAGTTTTTGAACGGAGAATTCTTGGGCTTTGATAAGGAGGGGGCTGGCTACAGGGTGTTTACTTCAAGGGGAAGTTTTCTGACGGAGTTTGTGGTAGGCGCAGACGGCGTGCGTTCAAGGGTATCAAAACTCTTAGGCTTTAGGAAAAAATACTACAGAAGCGTGGAGTTTTTCACACATGGGCGTATGGAAGATGAAGTGTTGATAGAGATAGGATTGGTTAGAAGAGGTTATTTGTGGGTTTTCCCTCACGGTGAGGGCATTAGCGTAGGCGTGGCTAGCGCGGGCAAGGAAGACCTTATAAGTATTCTAAAAGACCACTGCAAACACAAGGGCATAAGCTACAAGCACCCTAAAGGCTGGCACATACCTCTTTCTGAAAACAGAAACAGTCTTCACTTGGGAAGGGATAGGGTGCTTCTTGTAGGCGACTCGGCGGGTATGGCGGACCCACTTTTGGGTGAAGGCATATACTACTCTCTGTGGGCTGGTAAGCTTTTGTCTGAGGCAATACTCAAAAACCCTTCAGAGCCTTTGCAGGTTTACGAGAAACTTCTCAAACCCTTAAGGGATGATATACTCTACGCCGGAAAAATAGGTAGGCTGGCTTATTCCTTTCAGAGAGTGTCTTACAAGATGGGTCATGGGCGAGCGCTTAAAGAGTTTTACTCTGTACTTACGGGTCATAAGAGCTACAAAGAGGTTTACAGGCTTGGATGGTTTGACTTTCTAAAACACTTAACAAAAGAAGGTTTTTTTCGTATATTTAAAGTATGAAGGGAGGAATGGTGGGCTTTTTACTTACGCTCGGCATTTCCTTTGCCAGTCCAGATGGTATTGTGTTAACAGCACTTACTTACATGGAAAGACCCTATCAGTTCGGTGCAAACCAGATATACAGGATGGATTGCTCCGCCTTCGTGCAAAGAGTTTACGAAGCCAACGGCATAAGACTACCAAGAACCACCGTAGAACAGGCTAACGTAGGTAGCTACGTAGATATCAAGGACATAAAGCCGGGAGACCTTCTTTTTTATACCACATACAAAAGCGGACCTTCCCACGTAGGTATATACATAGGCAAAGGCAAGATGATTCACGCCGCAGAAAGCACGGGCATAACCATAAGCAGGATTGATGACCCATACTGGCAGAAAAGGTTTCTCTTTGCAAAAAGGGTAATAGGAACCGCACCCACTAAACCTGAACTTAAACAGGTAAAGTCTGAGCCTAAACAGGTAAAACAGGTTTATGTGCAGTCAAGCCATAGGGATGAGATAGGAGACCTTATATTCATTCTGGCAAGCAGGAAGTAAACTAAGTTTTTACAACCTTAAGTCCGTAGCCTTCTTCAACCCAACCTACCACCCACAGTTCCACACCCAGCTCCTTTGCCTTTTTCTCCACCTCCGCTTTTAAGTCCTCCGAAAAGGTAAACAAAAGCCCACCAGAAGTTACGGGGTCGCAGAGTAGTAAAGTCTGCCACCACTGGAGACCCTCCCCCTGTAAGTGTTCTTTTAGAAAGTTCAGATTATCCACCGCACCCTTCGGGTATATTTTCTCCTTTACAAAAAACAGAGCCTCCTCGTATACTGGCACCTTTGAAAAGTCTACTACAAGCCTGAGGCTTGACTTTCTTGCTATGTTGTAGGCATGTCCCAATAGACCAAAGCCGGTTATGTCCGTGCAGGCATTGGCAAAAGACAGAGCAAGCTCCGAAGCCTTATGGTTAAGCCTTAGCATGTATTCTATGGCATGTTTCACATCCCTTTCCGTCAGCTTTCCTTCCTTTATAGCCTTGGTAATTATGCCTACCCCTATGGGTTTCGTTATTGCTACAAGGTCTCCTACTTTAGCACCCGCCTGAGTAAGATACCTCCCACCTTTGCAAACACCAGTCACCGCAAGACCAAACTTAGGCTCTTTATCATCAACGGTATGCCCACCCAGTAGGACAACCCTCGCCTCCCTTAGCTTATCCGCACAGCCCTTCATAACCTCTTTTAGAACGCCCACCTCCAGTTCACAGTTGTTAAACCCAACTACTGCGAGTGCGTTTATAGGCTCACATCCCATAGCGTAAATGTCACTAAGGGAGTTTACCGTAGATATTGCACCCCAAAGGTAAGGGTCGTTAACCACTGGTGTTATAAAGTCTACGGTGTGCGCGTAGACCTCCCCTCCGTATGCGTAGACGCCCGCATCGTCGCCCACACCCACAAGGGTGTTTTCATCTCTGTAGAGCTCAAGCCCTTTTATAAGCTCCTCCAGGTCGCCCGGACCCACCTTACTAGCTCATCCCGAAGCCCGCACCAGCTTAAGCAGTTCCATGGCAAAATATGATAACCAAGGTTTTGGCTTTTGAACAAAGCTCTACACAAGTTAAGCTTGTATCTGTCAGGCTCAAACTGTGAATGCAAACTTGTTAACGCATTAACTTATTCTTCGCGAGTATTAACTCTCACAGATAGAGGTTCTATCTGTGTTTAAAGTTTAGAAAGTCTCAAGGATTTGTTTTCTCGGATTTTTTTGCTATTTGTCTGGTCTTCTTGCTGGTCTTTTTGGCTGTGAAACTATGCTACCCATTGAGACACTACCCTTTACGGCGTGCAAGTTATAAGCTCTGGCTTTCTTACCTTAGAGGAGTTTAAAACATTCTCAAGGAAAGTGGAACCGCATCTTGGCTTTGAGTAAAATAGAATTATGCCTTCCACAGCCACCGTTACAGACCTATACGAGCTTACTATGGCACAGGCTTACCTTGAAGCTGGCAAGACTGGAAGGGCTGTGTTTAGCCTTTTTGTAAGAGAGCTCCCAAAGAACAGAAACTTTCTCGTAGCTTGCGGGCTTGAACCTCTCATAGAAGCACTACAAAGCTTTAGGTTTAGGGAGGAAGAGCTGAGGTATTTGAAGTCTCTTGGCGTTTTTAAAAGTTGGTTTTTAGACTACTTAGAGTCTTATCAGTTTAGGTCTGACCTTTACGCTATAGGTGAAGGGAGAATTGTTTTTCAGAACGAGCCTTTGGTTCAGGTAGAAGGCACACTGCCTGAGGTTCAAATAATAGAGACGGTTACCATAAACGCAATACAATACAGCACTCTAATAGCTTCAAAGTCCGCAAGGTGTTACTTGGCGTCGAGGGGTAAGGCACTGATAGATTTTGGTCTCAGACGGGCGCACGGTTTTGATGCTGGGGTTTTGGGTGCGAGGGCATCTTACATAGCGGGCTTTGTAGGAACTTCAAACTTGATGGCGGGCATGAAATACGGCGTGCCTGTATTTGGCACTATGGCTCACTCCTTCGTTATGATTTTTGAAGAGGAGGAGGAAGCCTTCAGAGCTTTTGCTAAGAGCTTTCCAGATAGAGTTTTGCTCCTCATAGACACTTACGACACAATACAAGGTGCTAAGAAAGCTATAAATCTTATGAAAGAAGGTGTAAAGGTGGTAGGTGTGCGTATAGACAGTGGCGATGTAGAGTCTTTAAGCAAACAGGTGAGAGAACTTTTTGACAGAGAAGGCTACGGCGAGGTAAAGATAGTGGTGAGCGGTGGTGTGGATGAAATGGACATAGACCTGTGGCTCTCTAAGGGTGCACCCATAGACATATTCGGCGTTGGAACAAGGCTCTTAACCTCTGCGGACGCACCCTATCTTGACATAGCCTACAAACTGGTAGAGTACGAAGGCAAGCCTAAGATGAAGCTAAGTCCGGGTAAGAAAACCTTTCCATATAAAAGGCAGGTCGTAAGACATTACGAGAACCATACCATGCTCTACGATGAAGTAATACCCTACAGGGAAGGTGGACTTGTGGAGCTCTACTGCAAGGATGGTAGGCTTATAAGAGAGCTCCCACCGCTGAAGGACATAAGGGAAACTTTTATGGAGGAGCTTTCAAAGTTGCCCCCAGAGCTTAAGTCTCTTGAAAAGAGCGTAGAATACAAAGTGGTTGTAACCTAAGAGTGTTTAATATAGCTCCTTTTGAGAGCACTTTCCGAATTCTGAAGCTAAGAGGTTTAAGATACAACGTTTCTAAAAGCTTTTGACAGAAAGCTTTTGTTATTTCCCAACTTTTTACCCAGCATTTTATAATTTAAGGGTTATATTTTTATAACCGCTGGAGGAGAAAATGCAAAGGTTTATGCTAAAGTCAAAGGTGCATAGAGCAAGGGTGACTGGTGCGGAGCTCCACTACGAGGGAAGCCTTTCCCTTGATGCGAGCCTTATGGAAGCGGCAGAGCTCTTGCCTTTTGAAAAGATAGAGGTATACAACGTAAGCAATGGTGCCAGGTTTTCCACTTACGTAATACCCGCACCAAGATACTCTGGAGAGGTCAGGCTCAACGGCGCCGCCGCAAGACTGGGTGCTGTGGGAGACATTATCATAATAGCTTCCTACGCCCTTTACGGTGAAAAGGAACTGGAAGATTACAAACCCTATCTGGTCTATGTAGACGAATACAATCAGATAAGGGAGATAAGGAGGGACATGCTCATAGAGGGTGTGGGAAGCACTTATGATTGGTAAGGTCTTTCGTATATTCAGAGAGAAGGGAGGGATTTTAAAAGCCCTTGACCTGTGGGACTGGTATGAAGGTCTTGAACCGGGAGAGCAAAAAAGGGTCAAGTATTACTTCTCTCTTAAGAGCATAAAGGATATGCGTTTTCCCTTTAGAGCAAAGCACTTTGAAAGTGGTGAGGTTCA
>JANWYC010000004.1 GCA_025057245.1 Aquificaceae bacterium
ATCTCCACATTCCTAAAGCCCAGAGGTAGTTCCTTAAGGTCTGACACCTCAGAGTAGTGTATGACCCCGTCTTTTAGCTTCGGCGCTATAACCTTGTAGGTTTTTCTAAGCTCCTGCAAAAGCTCCGAGAGTCCCTCTTCCCTTAAGAGGTAGCTCCTGCCCTCTCCCTTGCCTTCCATCTTAAATACTCCTCCATAAAGGATTCTATGTTACCATCCATAACCGAGGATACATCACCCACCTCAAGACCCGTTCTAAGGTCCTTTACCATCTGATAGGGTTGGAACACGTAAGACCTTATCTGATAACCCCAGCCTATGTCCGTTTTCTCTCCCTCAAGGGATTTCTTCTTCTCCTCAAGTTTTTGAAGCTCAAGTTGGTATAGCTTTGCCTTAAGAAGCTCAAGGGCTTTTAGTCGGTTTTGAAACTGAGACCTTTCCTGCTGACAGGATACCACTATACCAGTGGGCTTGTGCCTAAGCCGGACCGCAGTGTCAGTTTTGTTTACATACTGACCACCCGCACCGCTCGCCCTGAAGGTTTCCATCTCAATGTCCTCTTCCCTTATCTGCACGTTTATTGCCTCATCTATCTGAGGCGTTACGCTAACGGAGCAGAAGGAGGTATGCCTTCTGGCGTTGGCATCAAAGGGTGATATTCTCACCAGTCTGTGAACTCCATGCTCCCCTTTTAAGTATCCGTAGGCATAAGGTCCTTTTATGAGGATGGTGGCGCTCTTTATGCCAGCCACATCGTCTGGGTTTATGTCTATAATCTCCACTTCGTAGCCCATCCTCTCCGCCCACCTTCTATACATCCTCAGAAGCATACTCGCCCAATCACATGCTTCAGTTCCACCCGCACCCGCTTGAACTGTCAGGTAAGCGTTTTTTGCATCCATCTCTTCAGAGAGAAAAGCTTTCACTTCAAGCTCTTTTATTGGTTTTTCCAGTCTTTGCAACTCCTCCGCAAGCATTTCAAGGGTTTCTAAGTCCTCCTCAGAAGTTTCTCGGACAAGCTCCTCCACATCCTTTAAGCTTTTTTCTATGTCCTCAAGCAGTCTTATGTTCTCTTCGAGCCACCTCCTTCTCTGGGTTATTTCCTTCGCTCTTTCCGGCTCGTTCCAAAAGTCCGCAGAAGACATGCTCCTATCCACCTCTTCCAGCTCAGCCTTCAATGCGTCTGGATTAAAGGTAGACTTCACGTCCTCAAACTTTTCCCTCAACTTCTGAAATTTTTCTCTGACCTCTACAAGCATTATGTATTTAAATATAACTCAGAATGCGGTAAAGTGAGAAATGAGAATACTTCAAACTCTTCTAAAGCAAGAAAGACTAAGTTTATAGCATACAAGCGGTAAAAAGCCATGTCTCAAGGACGTGCGAACACCAAATATCTTGCCTTGTCTAAAAAATACTTTCTGATGCCTTATATTCAGCAACTTCAGAATTTGAGCCTGACTACGCAAGAACTGGTAAAGCTCCTGTGAATCAGGGATGGGAGATTTATTCGACAGTTATATATTAGACAGCAACTCTCCCAAGCCTTATCCTTAACCACCTGGTAGTTTGAACTTAGCTTCATGGGAGTGTATAAAATCCCTGAGAGCCAGAGATAGGAGGCTCATTGGATAATCATACATTATCACAGCGTTAATCTCTCCTCATGACGTGCTTCGTCCAGAAAATGCTCTCTGAGGTTTGATATTCAAACACTTGAGCGTTTGAGTTTGTCTTTATAAAGAACCATAAACCTTTACGAGCCAAAGGCGAGACTTATTAGACAATAAAAGTTCATGACGCAACGTTAGTTCACAAACATAATGTTAGACAAAACAGAACTATGACATTGCGAAGCTTTTAGTAGTGGGGTTTGTTCTCTGGAACTCTATCATACTCCTGAAGCTCAGCTTTTATATGTTCTTCCATCTGCACTAAAAATTATTGTCCCATACCTATCAGATAATTTTCAAACATTCTCAGCGAGAAATTACCTTGTCTAATATAGGTTTGTAACACAATGTTAACTGGTGTAAAATATTTTTGCATGGAAAACCATAACGTGTTCGTGGCACTACTGCACTATCCAGCCATGGATAGAGAGGGAAAGACCATAATTACCTCCTTCACCACTATGGATCTCCATGACATAGCAAGACCCTCAAGGGCATACGAGATAAACACATACTACATAGTTCAGCCCGTTGACGGTCAGAGGTTGGTTATAAAAAAGCAGATAGAATACTGGCTTTCTGAGGAGGGTCTTAAGACGAACCCGACGAGGAACGAAGTAGTCAAGCTCGTTAAACTTTGCTATACCTTTGATGAAGTGCTTGAAGATATACTTCTTTCAAGGGGTAAAAGACCTGTTATAGTAGGAACGGATGCAAGAGAGTATCCAAACACCGTATCCTACCGCTGGCTTTCTGAAGAGATACACAAAAGAGAGAGGGACTTTCTGCTCGTATTCGGCACCGGCTACGGGCTTCCGCCGTCTTTGATGAGCACCTTTGACTACATTCTGGAGCCAGTATACGGTGCAGGAGACTGGAACCATCTCTCCGTAAGAAACGCAGTAGCCATCATACTTGACAGACTTCTTAGTAAAAACAGGTGCTGAGATGCTGTACCATATAGCCCTATACTTGAGAGATTATGTGTTTGCCTTTAATGTCTTTAAATACATAACCTTCCGTTCTTTTCTTGCGGTGCTTATTGCCTTCTCCTTAACCCTTTTGCTTACACCTGTGTTTATGAGAAGGATGAGGATTATTCACAGAGTTTTAAAGGGTTACGTAAGAGAATACACACCAGAGGCACATCTTACAAAGAAATACACACCCACCATGGGAGGTCTTGTAATAGTCTTGTCTGTGGTTTTCACAACATTTTTGCTTATGAGGCTTGACCTTTTCTACTTTTGGGTAGCGGTGTTTTGTATATTAGGCTTTGCCATCATAGGTTTCTGGGATGATTATCTAAAACTTAAGGATAAAAAGGGTATGTCTGTAAAGAAAAAGTTTATTGCTCAAGTTTTAGTAGCGAGTATAACCGCAACTTTCATCTACCTTTACGGTGGAGTGGATAGCAAGCTTTACTTTCCTCTTTTCAAAAACCTACAGATAGACCTGAGTTTCCTGTATATACCTTTTGCTACATTGGTCATAGTGGCTACATCCAACGCAGTAAACCTTACAGATGGACTTGATGGGCTTGCCATAGGACCCGTGATGACCACTTCAGCCAGCTTGGGCGTTATAGCTTACGCAGTGGGGCATGCGCGTATAGCGGATTATTTAAACATACCCTATGTGCCCTATGCGGGTGACATAACGGTTCTGTGTTTTGCCATAGTTGGTGCAGGGTTGGGTTTTCTGTGGTTCAACTCTTTTCCCGCACAGCTTTTTATGGGTGACGTGGGCTCGCTTTCACTTGGTGCAGGACTGGGCGTTATAGCTCTCGTATCCAAGTCAGAGCTTTTACTTCCTATAGCTGGTGGCATCTTTGTCTTCGAAACACTCTCGGTTATACTTCAGGTAGCCTACTTTAAACTAACAGGAGGCAAGAGACTCTTCAAAATGGCTCCCTTTCACCATCATCTTGAACTCTCTGGAGTGCCTGAACCCAAGATTGTAGTAAGAATGTGGATAGCATCTCTACTGCTCGGCATTCTTGCCCTTGCTACCCTTAAACTCAGGTGAGAGAAGGATTTTCCCATACATACACTTTCTTCCTCTAACAAGCTCCACAACTTTATCCACTGGTTGTGGTGATGAGACTATAACCAGACCAAACCTGTCAACAGGTGGCAAATAGGATCTGCCCACCACGTGCTCACCGTCTATCCAATAAAGGTCAAGCTCAAGGTAAGTGTTTTTGTTCCAGAAGTGTCTGATAGCCTTTTCTTTGTAGACAAAAACCATACCATCAAAGTTAACAAGAGACCTATAGCCCATAAGACCCTTCTCTTGCTTTTCCTGTGTATCCGCTACCATGAGCCGACAGGGACGCACCTCTGAGTAAGACACCGACACAATTAACAAAAGGATATATATTATATTGAAAATCATTAGCATGTTGTATATATTATATAACCATGAGCAAAGAAGAAAAGCTTAGAGAGTTTATAGAGGCTTGTAAACACGTGGGTTTGAAGATAACACCGCAGAGAGTAGCGGTTTACGAGGTGCTTTTGAGTAGAGACGACCATCCCACGGTGGAAGATGTATACAATGAGATAAAGAAAAAGTATCCTTTCGTGTCTCTTGCCACGGTTTACAGAACAGTGGAAACACTTGAGGAAATGGGGCTTATCAAAAAGGTTGCCTACTGGGGTGGTTCTGTAAGATACGATGCTAATATAAGCGACCATCACCATCTTATATGCACTCAGTGTGGGGCTATAAAGGATGTAGAATTCTGCATAGACTGGACTCCACCGGCAAGAATGGAAGGCTACAGAGTGCACAACTACTCCCTTCACATATACGGAGTGTGTTCTAAATGTCAGGCGAAGGAAAACTGAAAACATATTCAGAGGAAGAGATAAAAGATAGGCTAACGAGCCTGCCTGAATGGCGTTATGAGAACGGTTTTCTGATAAGGGAATACTCTACGAAAAACTGGAGAGAGACTATTTTTCTTGTAAACACAATAGCGAGCCTTGCGGAGGCTCATTGGCATCACCCTGATATGGAAGTAGGCTATAAGAAACTTAAGATAAAACTAACAACTCATGAAGCTGGAGGTATCACAGACAGAGATTTTAAACTTGCCAGTGAGATTGAAAAAACTGTCCGTTCCTTGCTACAAAAGTGGCATAGTTCGTAGCCCTTATATTACGTATCCTTATTACTATTCACCTGAAGGGATTTTAGAATTTTCTACAGAACTAAAACTTCGAGGCTTTGAGTTTTTTGAAAAATAACCCTTGCCCATATGTAGTGGATAGCTTACCTTGTCGGGTTTTAGCTTTCCTCTCTTGTAGTGTATAAGCTCCACTCTACCTATCAACAGTGTATGGTCTGGGAAGTTTATTGTTCTCTCTTGTTTGCATTCGTATACCAGAAGAGATTCTTCTACTACGAGGGCGTTAACTCTAAGAGCCTTTGCTGGTCTTAGCTTCTTGAAGAGCTCCCATTTGTTGACCTTGTCCCCGTGATAGTTGCCGGCTACGAGTATATCTGATAGGTATTCTGCGGATAAGAAGTTAATTGTGAAATCCGCATGTTTTTCTATTAGAGAATGACTGTAGTTATCCTTGGCTATGCAGACTGCGTAGAGAAAAGGTTCTTTGTTTGTGGGCATGTGCCAAGCGACCGCTAAGGGGTTCTCCTCAACGCATACTATAGCCACGGTCCTTGGCACATAACCCAAGAAGTAGGCGCCTTCTAAAACCTTCAAATTTTCCTGAGGGGCAAGAACCCCATCAGGAGGAGGCAAGGCATGGCTGGTATGCTTCAGACAGACCATCTGCCTAACATGAATACAAGAGTTATACCTATTATATGAACTATCCACCACCCTATTCTCATAAACCTAAACGCTTCTGGTAGTTGCATGGCTTATACCTCCTTTTAAGCTTATTTTCTCTTTAATATACTACTATCTTTAGAGTCCCCGTGTACATACATCTTTTACTATTCAGAAAGTTAATTTTACTATTCACCGATTGTTTCGAAAAACTAATAACTACAATCTGTCAACGGATAGCTGAAGGGTGGAAGCTCTACATCTTCATAACCTGTTCTGATGGGATTTTCCAACAGCTGGTTTATTAGTTTGAGTTTGTCCTCAAGGCTTTCTAAAGGTACGCAGTATATCTTCGCCAGCTCTGTCAACTCAGGCACTCTTTTAGACCTCTTCGCCAGCTCTCTGGCTACTGAGTAGACTTTATAGTCTACATCTGGATAAATATCTTTTATGTACGTAACCACATCATAGGAGTAGACCACTATTCTATGAACTCTTGCAAGAAGATGCACCATTTGTTCCACAGTTGTCTGTTCGTAAATGCTTACGGTGTTTTCAAAAAGTATTCCCGCAATCAACTTACCTCCTTCTTCATGGGCGTGATACACGCAGTAAGTCTCTGGAACCACCTCCCAGTGGTGTTCCATGGCTACAGAAAGGAAAGCCCCTATTGCCTCTTCCCTACTTCGAAATATAGATAGCAATTTGTCAAAATCTTGTTCTTTCAACTCTGCCACCAGTAGGTAACAATCTCCCAAGTTTTTATATTCAAACTCTGGTGTAAGCTCTTGCCAGCTTATAAAGGGTTCCATATTTTCAGGCTTGTTTGGTATACTTTTGAAGAGCTTTTGAATTTTCATGTTTTACCTCCTTTTGTGGTAAAATTATACAGTTACAAACTAATCCACGGAGGTAGTCTTTTGAACATTCTTGTCGAGCTGGCAAGTAGAGGAAGAGAATTGGGTGGTGTAAGGTTGTATAAGAAAAACATAGAGAGGGTGCTCTCTGCGCTCCTTATGAGTGGAGACTTTTGGGAGTTGGTGGATATGTCAGACCTGCCTGTGCCCGCTGCCTCTGGCGTAGTAAAAGCGTTGATAGAAAAAGGTATAGCCTTTATAGACGACGATGAGAACATCAGGCTAACCCAGAAGGGCTATGACCTGATAAAGGAGTTAGGGATACAACCATACACTGACTACGCATGTCAAGCTTGCGAAGGTAGAGGTATACCCTTCTATGCGGACATAGACTTTTACAGAGAGTTTCTTCAGGTTACAAAGAACAGACCGAAGGCTATAAGGGATTATGACCAAGGGTCTGTTACGCCAGAGACCACAGTAGCAAGAGTGCTGTTTATGGACTCAAGGGGAGACCTTAGAAACAAAGACGTGCTGGTCTTAGGTGCGGAGGATGACCTTACTGGTCTTGCGGTTGCTCTTTCGAGAAAGGCTCGCAGTGTTCTTATTATAGACATAGACAAAAGGCTTATAGACTTTGACAACGGCATCTTTAGAGATTTGGGTATAGACAATGCAGTGGCAAAAGTGTGGGACCTGAGAAATCCTTTTCCTCAAGATATACTGGGAAAGCATGACGTTTTTGTATCAGACCCACCAGAAACCCTTCCCGCATTCAGAGCTTTCATAGGCAGGGGTATAGCCACGCTCAGAGAAGATGGGGGTGTGGGATACTTCGGTCTTACTCTAAGAGACTCTTCTGTATTCAGGTGGAGAGACTTTCAGGCATCCCTTACCACTGAATTCGGCGTTGCCATAACAGACATAGTGCAGGACTTTAACGCTTACATAACTTGGGATTATCACTCTGAAACAAAGGCGGCAGAGATAGCACCAGTAAAAAGAGAACCAAAGGGTGTTTGGTATAGGTCCGCCTGGTATAGGATAGAAGCCCTTCCGGGTTTTAAGCGGTGGAACGACCCAATTTCTGACGATGTTTTCTATTTAGACGAGGAAGGTTCAACCACATAACAGTTTTAAGCTTAGGAAGCATCCAATAGTTCACATTCTCATAGTGAGTTATTCAAACACGAGAGCGGGTTTTCGCATGTAGAGGGACTACGAGTTCTTCTATTTGTTTTGATGTAGAACTAATTCTGTCATAGTAAACACATATGGTGTCGGACTCCAACACTCCACTTTCTCTATCTAACGACTCTCTATAAAGATAGACTCAAACCTTAAAATATGTGAATATAAAGTTATAAATCCCAGCGAACAAACCCACAAGCTCACCACTAAGCAGATTCTAACCAAAAAGCCAGATACTCCCTTACACCGCTACTCTTTTGGGAGGTGGTGGTAAGAAGGCTTCTATACCATTTTCCTGAGCCCATTTTTGAGCCAGCTCGTAAGCTGCTTTTGCGGTGTTGAGGTTTTTCTCTATGAGTTCCAGCTTTTTCTTAAACTTCCTCTCAAGAGCGGAGTCCAAAGAAGCGGTTCCACCAGATGCCACGAACTTTTTCAAAAACCTTGACTTTATACCCTCTTCTATCGCTTCCACCCCTACCACACCTATAGCACCGAAGAGAGCTCCTATCATAGCCATGTTAGTAGATAGCTCTGTTCCCGCAATATCAATTGCAAACTTAGTAGCAGGAAAGTTAAAAACCTTTACGTCTAATTGCTCCAACCTCTCCTTGTCCTCCTCCGTCAAAAGGTCTTCCTCTGTATTTATTATTATCAGACCTTTCCTCTTTATGCCAGAGTAGAAGGGCATGGTGTAAGACTTACCCATAGTTATAACCTGTGGATGGAAAACCATTATCACATCTGGATAAACTACTTCACCTCTATCGAATATGGGCTCCATGCCTATACGAGCGTAGCTCTCCGCTGGTGCCATCCTCTTCTCCGCACCGAAGAAGGGGTTGGACACTGCGTAGTATCCTTCGTAGTCAGCCGCGGTGGCTATGATGTGCGCTGCGGTAACTGCACCCTGACCGCCCAGAGCTGGCATGCGTATGTTTACCCTTCTCCTTTTCATAGCAGACCCTCCTCTTTCTTGCGTTCTATGACCTCTTTTGCTGGCTCGCTGACGTATTCGAAGAAGGCAAACCTCTCCTTATCCCTCTGTCTCATCTCGTCAAGACCTTGGTCAGAGTTCAAGCCTATCTCAAGTATGCACGGAGTATAAAGATGAACGTAGGTGGGTCCTACTTCTCTTGCTACGTATATAGCTTTCTTTATAACCGTTTCAACTCTCTTGGGTGAGGATACTGTAAGTCTTGCCACATAATGACAACCGGAGTCTATGGCTATTTGCCAGAAGGGAACTTTATCCCACTGCTTACCCTTGGGTGCCATCTTAAACACATGACCTTTTACAGTAAGACCGCTTTCCTGACCACCCGTGTTGGCGTAGACTTCGTTGTCAAAGCATATGGTAGTTATCTTCTCCTGCCTGAAGAAGGACTGAAGAGTGCAGTCCAGACCTATGTCCACCGTTGCACCGTCACCCGCAAGCACCACCACATCTTTTACCTTATCAGGAAACCTCCACTCAAGCACCCTTTTTATACCAGAAGCTACTGCGTTCTGGTTTCCAAAGAGAGAGTGCACAGTGTGCAAAGCTATGTGAGGGAAGACCAAGGAAGTGCATCCGGTGGAGTTCACAATAATGGTATCCTCTGGTGCAGGCAAGGATGCCAGAATATATCTTAGAGCCATGGACTCAGGGCAACCCGCACACAGAGAGTGTTCCTCAATAAGCTCTTTTGTGTAAGACAGGTCCATTACGCCCCTTTTAGGGTTGCCCCAGGTGGCCTTAAACTGCAGGTCTCTTATCTCCTGAGGCATAACATCCAAAAATTCCTCGTTTATTTCATAAACTTTATATGACATGTTTTACCTCCTTACCAGTTAGCTTCATAACTTCGTGAACTATAACCTCCGCAGGCATTGTCATACCGCCTGCAACCCTTGGACCGCCTATAATCTCCGCATTAGACAGACCATAAAGGCGCGACTTTACCTCTCTCTCAAGCCATCCCACTACGTTAAACTCTGGTACGAAGACATACTTAGCATTTTTTGTAGCTTCTATCAGCTCTTCTGTTGGGAAGGGTCTTATGGTCTTTAGCTTTAACACTCTTGCCTTTATACCCTCATCCTCAAGAAGCCTGACCGCTTCTTTTGCCTGCGCTGCGGCAGTTCCACAGGCTACAAATAGAATCTCTGCTTCAGGGTCTCCAAACTCTTCAGCCAGACCTCTAAGGTAATGCTTAGCGTATGGTCTTGACCTCTCTATGGCAGACCTTACTTCCCATTGCCAGCTGGCATGGGTTGCATACGATATGTAGTTGGACTTCATAACAAAGGGGTCTCTGAGAAACCTTCCCGGTGGCACTTCTGCGTCTATGACGGGCATGGGTGCTTTGTAAGGGTTGTAGGGTGGCAAGGCTATATCATCTGGTGGAAGCATAATTGCCTCTCTTGTGTGGGAGACAAAAAAGCCATCCACGACGCTTACAACTGGCACATGCACGTCTGGCTGTTCTGCGACCACGAAACCTGCAAGTATCATGTCAAAAAGGTCCTGAGCGTTCTCCGCATACCATATCATGCATCCAGTATCTAACATAAAGCTTACTTCGAGGTTATCAGGCTGTATAGAAAGAGGTGAGTTTACACCTCTTGCCATAAGCACCAGCTGGACGGGTATCCGAGTTCCAGCCCACATGGGGAAGTTTTCCATAGCCCTTAGAGTTCCGGGTCCTGAGGTAGTGGTTATAGCTCTTGCGCCAGCCATTGCACAACCTGCCAGCTCTGACATAACACCAAACTCAGACTCACCCCTAAAGTAAACACCTACGTATCCTTCCACCCAGAGTTCACCTATAAGGTGTGCGGCCTCTGACTGGGGTGTTATTGGGTAAGAGACGGAGGCATCCACAGAAGCCCTTTTGACCGCTTCCTTGACTGCTTCTGAGCCTGTCATAAAGTGCTTAGTTCTTGGTGCTTCAAAAAGAAGGTAGTCGGGGGATACCACCTTCTGTCCTGCCCTGTTGTATGTAACTGTGTCTAAAATTGTTTGCATGATATCCTCCTTCAGGTTGTTAATATGAATTTATCTAAAAATATGTTTAAAAGCATGACTTTAATCACTGAAAACCTCCTCCAGTCTTACGCAGAAGCCTTCCAGTAGTTTGGAACATACTTGACCCTCTTCGTAAGCCCACGAGTACACTTTGTATTCTGTGCCCTCAAGGCTAAAAACCTCAATAACTCTCTCCTCAGGAAAGGCAAGCCAGAACTCTTTAACACCATAGCTTGCATACAGTCTTCTTTTATCCTCCGTGTCCTTTTTGAGACTTGAGGGTGAAACTATCTCCACCACAAGGTCGGGCGTGCCAAAAATACCCTTTTCCTTTACCACAGACAGGTTTTCTTTCAAAACCACCACTAAGTCAGGCTGAACCACATTCTCCTCGCTCAAAATCAAGTCAAACGGTGAAATGTGTAGCTTACCAAGGTCTTTACTCTTTAGATAACTTCTAAAAGTGATAGCAAGCTCAAGGGCCACTTCTTGATGCTTTCTACTGGCTCCGGGCATTGGGTAGAGCTCTCCTTCTATTATCTCACACCTTTCCTCTTCCCCAAGTCTTAGATAATCTTCGTATGTCCAGACCTTTGATGTGGTTCTCATTTACCCAGTTCCCTCTTGACCTCTTCCGCAATCCTTATAAACTTTTCCATCTCTTCCACGTGCTGGTCTCTGAGAGTTATCATGGCATCTTCGTGTCCTGCCATACCGCACATAGCTATGGTAAAGCAGTCCGTCTCCGCTCTTATTATCTTAAGCGCCACATTGGCATAATGACAGTGCACGCCCACGAATATACAGGCTTTTATCCTGTTGTGCCATATGGTAAGATTAGGATGATTGGGGTTTATCTCAACCGCTGGGTTTATCTTTGGATACTTAGGTCTGTAGTCATACATAGGTATTATCTTTGCGCCCAATACCTGAGCCATTCTCTTGACCAGCTTTGCCTTTTCCTTAGCTTCCTCGTTCCACGCATAGAGCACCTGGGGTCCAGGGAAGATGGTGGGGTTTGCTCTTGTGAGCATGGCTTTTGCAGCCTCCCTCATAGCCACTTCCTCTTCTACTATTTCGTTATACATGAGGGCGTGTCCGGGCGGTGGGTTTAGAACACCCTCATATACCGCCACTGGGTAGGGTGAAAAACTACTCGGTCCGAGTGTTGCCATAACTTACCTCCTTAAAGATATTTCCAAACCTAAAAAGCCACAACGCCAGAAGTAAAACTCACAGCCTTTTGAAGGATTATTCATGGTTTACTTCTCCGCATGAACTTCTGGCATTATCATATGTATGGCGTTCCTTTTCAGAAGGTTCACGCATACATACACACACAGACCGCATCCTTTACACCTTTCCTGAACCACATAAGCATGATGCTCCTCGTCGGTATACATCAGCGTGTTAGGCTCAGGGCAGAAAAGGGTGCACTGCTTGCAGTTATACTTACTACACTCTTCGTTGATTACCTCTGCCACATAATACATGCCTTGCCTCCTAACCTGTAACTTTGGGCTTTTATTAAGTTATTACCGTTGAAGTTTTTGTCAACAGACACTATATTATTAAACCGTAAAGACTTCCATGGGTCTACCCTTACTTTTAATAGTTCTGCTGGTGAATCTAGCGTACGGGGCGGAGTATTGTTCTAAAGAGGAGCTCCTTCTGAGGATAAGCGGAATTTTGGAAAAGCACTATCTATGGTGGGATAAGGTCAAAGGTGCCACATGGAAGGACGAAAAGGAGCTTATAGAGCACCTAAGAAAGATAGGAGACCGTTGGACATCCATAACAAAACGGGATGAAGACAGGCTGTGGTATTCCAGCTCAAAGATGGTAGGTCTGGGTATTAGATGGGACGAGAAAGGTTACGTGCTAAAGGTGTTCCCAGGCTCTCCTGCGGAGAAGCATGGCATAAAAGAAGGAGACTTGCTCGTATCAATTCAAGGCGAGACTGACAAAAATTTGTGGAGGAAGATAATAAGAGAGGCGGAGAAGGGAGAGACTTTAAAGTTAGAACTTGTAAGGGATGGTGTTTTTATAAGGCTTGAGGTGGTAAAGGGTGAGTTTTTTGTGCCTGCGGTGGAGGAGAACAGAATAATTGAGCTTGACAACAGGAAGGTAGGCTACATAAAGCTTTCTAACTTCACACAACCTGCTTTGGAAGGTTTTAGAGAAGCCATGGAAAACTTTAAGGAGAAAAACATAAGCGTTCTCGTAATAGACCTTAGGGATAACGGTGGTGGTCTCATATCTGTAGCTAAGGGCATGGCGGACATCTTACTCAGCGGTGAGGGCGTGATGTTCTATTTGGATGGCAGGGCGGGAAACATGGGTGTGTATCTGTTTAAAAACCGTAACGGTTTTAAAAAGCCTATAGTTGTTCTGGTAAACAAAAACACAGCATCCGCTGCGGAGCTCTTTACCGTCTTGTTAAAGCGATACGCAGGCGCAGTAGTTGTGGGAGAAAACACCGCTGGCAAGTATGTGGGTAGTAACATATTTTCCATTGACCAGTGCAACGGCAATGTTCTCAGGCTCATAACTTTTGAGATGAAACTGCCAAACGGTGAGACAATAACCACGCAAAAGGGTATAAATCCTGATTGTAAGTTAGAAAGCGGTGAGTTTATAAACCAATCCCTACAGTGCCTTTCCATCCATGGCTTAGAAGTATATCCCGCAGGACAACCCTAAGCTCATCCCTACTCCTTGCTGTGTTTATCTTTATGGCGTGGTCTGGGGGTGTGAACCTCTCCTTTTGTTTGAAATAGACCTCCACATCCGCGTCAGATATGTCTTGTCTATCTTTTAATCTTTTTAACACCTCCTCTTCCTCAGCCCAGGCGAGCAGGAACAGAGCCCTAGGAAAGGCTTCTTTTACAAGGTCTCTCTGCCAGTTTTCTATAAAAGCAGCATCAAGAACCACGTCCTTACCTTCTCTAACCTTTTGCTCCGCTCTCTTTATCATTTCCCTATATACCCTTACAGTCCATTCCTCCGAGTATATGCCCTCACCGTAACCCGTTTTCATCTTTTGCTCCGTTTCAAGCCCTGCCAACTCCTTTCTTATCTGGTCGCTCCTTAGCCACTCAAAGCCAAGGTCTTGGTAAAGTATGCTTGAAAGAAAAGACTTACCAGAGCCAGAAAGACCCATTATCACTACTATCATTCAAGCCCGAGCTCTTTAAGAAGTCTTGGAGTGTATCCCTCTATAACCTTGTAGCCTTCCATGATGATGTTGTAAGGTGTTCCCTGAATGTTGAGATTTTGAGCCACCTTTATGTGTTCGTTCACCAAGGGACACTCCTTCACCTTTGGAGGATTGCCGTCCCACACGCCAGAAAGCACCTCGTCAATCGCCTTCAGCTTGTCCTTTGAGCAAGCTATGTAGTCAGACTTCGCCCTGCTTTCAGGAAAACTTCTGGAAGGAAGAAGGAACACATAGACCTTTAACTTGTTCAGGTGAGGTTTTATAGCTTGCCACTCTTTCCTACAGTGTCCACAGTCTGGGTTTATAAAGGTTATAAGCTCCTTCTTGCCCTTACCCACCACCACTGCTTTGTTTAAGGGTATCTCTTTTACCTTAGACTTTATAAACTCCGAATAGAGGTCTTGTGCGTAAGAGAGTTGAAGTATAAAAAGTGTTAAACCTAACAGCTTTAAGCTCTTAGTTAACTCTACCATGCCACGAGTTAAACTGCGTAGAGTGAAAGGCATAGGTGCATTATAACATAAGTTTAGTCTGTTAAAGCCTTTACCCTCTGCACCACGCTCTGTATGACCCAGTCAGGTGTGGATGCGCCTGCGGTTATGCCTACTTTTCTAACTCCGTTGAACCACTCCTTTTTAAGCTCCTCTGAGGTTTCTATGTGGTAGCTGTTTGGGTTAAGGCTTTTGGCTATTTGGTAAAGCCTTCTGGTGTTTCCACTGTTCTTACCCCCTATCACTATCATCACATCCACCTGCGGCGCAAGCTGGTAAACATCCTCCTGACGTTCAGATGTGGCGTTGCATATGGTGTTTATTATCTTTACCTCCCTTGCCCACAGGGCTATCTCGCCCACCACTTCTTTGAAAAACTGCTCGTTTTGCGTAGTTTGAGCCACTATACCTACTTTGTCCTTTCCTAAGACTTCTCTTAGGTCATCTCTGCTCTCTACGACCACACCCCTTCCACCGCATTCTTGCAAGTATCCGAGCGTGCCTATAACTTCTGGATGGTCCTTCTCTCCTATCAAAACTACAAAGTAGCCTTCCTTAGACAGCTTTACGACCGCTTCGTGAACCGCCTTCACAAAAGGGCACGTAGCATCTACTACCCTTACTCCTTTGGAGAGGAGCTCCCTTTCCTTCTGAGGAGGTATGCCATGGGAACGCACGAGAACTACGCTATTCTGAGAAAGTTCATCTTCGTGGGTAAGCATTCTCAAACCTTTCTCTTCAAGCCTTTTCACTTCCTGAGGATTGTGTATGAGAGGTCCCATACTGTATAGCTCTTTCCCAGGCTCCATAGTGCTGAGAGACTCTTCCGCAAGATTTATCGCCCTTCTTACACCAAAACAAAAACCCGCATGTTCTGCAATTAGTATCTCCGCCATAGTAAATAAAAAATATAATCAGGGAAAGCTCGTCGTTGTGAGACAACTCATATTTAAACAGAGAATTAGTAGGATGAGTGACTTTGAATACCTGAACGGTCTTCCCAACTTTTTTGCTTGTTTGTTTCACTGTGTCTAATAAGTCTCTCGTCTATAATTCTAAAGGTTTACAAATTCTTGGATAGTCGGGCTCAAATCCTGAAGTGGTTGAGTGTTAAGCAACGATGGCAGTGCATGTAGTCTAAAAAACTTCTATGTAAACCCCAAGGTCTGAGAGTTTGTTTTTGAGTTTAAGTATGTCCATGCTTACCTTGAACCTCGGTCCCGCTTGCATTAAAGTTCTGTAGCCGTTTATCCTCAGCTCGAGCATTAGTTCCTTACCCTCTTGGTGTCTATACTCTTCTATGAGTTCCACAAGACGCTGGAGTTCAGCATCTCCCAACTCCTTTATAAAAACCATCTTAAACTTCGTCTCTTCACCTTTGAGAAACTCCTCGGGCGTGTAAACCTCTCTGAGAATAAGTTTTATCTCCTCGGTTTCATCGTCTTTGTCAATGCTGAACTTACCAACGATGACCGCATCTTCCCTTATCTTCTCTTTGTTCTCCATAAAAACATCCCCAAAGGCTATGACCTCTACAATACCCGTTTTATCCACAAGGTTAAAGGTTGCCATGTAGTTTCCCTTCTGCGTCTTTTTTATCTTAAGTTCTACCACTACGCCCGCAAAGGTATATACGACGCCATCTTCTAACTCTTCTATAGCTTCAAGCTGGGATACCTTACCTTTTAGCATATCCTCGTAAGGGTCTAAGGGGTGCGTGGATACGAAGAAGCCTAAAACTTCCTTCTCATACTTTGAATAGTCTTCCTTTTTAGGCTCTTCCTTGGTTCCGCCAAAAAGACCTTTAGTCAGCAAAGAAGAGCCACCCTCTAACCTCTGTAAGAGCTCTCCTCTCTTTTCTCCAGTAAAGTCAAAAGCACCCGCCTTTATGAGAGCTTCAAGGGTTTTTTTGTTAACCTTTTTGGTATCCGCACTTCTGACAAAGTCGTTAAGAGATGTCCACGGTCTTTTCCTGCTCTCCACAATCAGCCTTGCGGTGTCCTCGCCCACGCCTTTTATACGGGCAAGACCAAACCTTATCGCCTTATCGCCTTCTATAACAAAGTCTAAGTCGCTTCTGTTTATGTCAGGCTGAAGCAGTTTAAAGCCTTGATTTTTAGCATCTTTGAGCAGGTTTATAAACTTTTTATCGTTTTTCTCGGTGGAAAGCTTTACGCAGAAAAACTCCTCAGGATAGTGAGCTTTTAGGTATGCGGTCCAGTAAGAAAGGTATCCGTATGCCACTGAATGAGACTTGTTAAAGGAATAGCTTGCAAACTTTTCTATGTCTTCCCAAAGCTGTGTTATCTTTTTTTCGTCGTATCCCCTTTCCACCGCACCGCCTATAAACTTTTCCTTCATCTTAGCCATTAAGTCTGCCTTTTTCTTACCTATAGCTTTTCTAAGCGTGTCCGCCTCACCTGGGGTAAAGCCAGAAAGCACCTGAGACGCTTTCATGATTTGCTCCTGATAGACCCATACGCCGTAAGTTTCCTTTAGCACTGGCTCAAGCTCAGGGAAGGGATATTCCACCTTCTCCCTTCCGTGTTTTCTGTTTATGTAAGTATCCACCAGACCGCTTTTGAGAGGTCCGGGTCTATACAGGGCAAGCACCGCCACTATGTCATCAAAGCTGTCTGGCTGTAGCTTTATAAGTAGCTTCTTCATGCCTGCGCTCTCCAACTGGAAAACACCCGTGGTGTTGCCGTTCTTGAGAAGCTCATAGACCGCTGGGTCATCAAGGGGAAGGCTGAGGTAGTTAACCTCAACACCGCGCCTCTGTTTTATAAGCTCTCTGGTTTTCTGAAGTTCTGTAAGAGTCTTTAAACCCAGAAAGTCCATCTTTATCAGACCTATTTCTTCCAGCTTTACCATGTCAAACTGCGTAGCTACTGCCCCCTCTTTGTCGTAGTAAAGAGGCAAGAGCTCTTCCAAAGGCTTAGGTGCTATAACAACTCCAGCTGCGTGTAGGGATGTGTGTCTGGTTAAGCCTTCCAACCTTAGGGCTATCTCTACTAACTTTTCCAGCTCTGGGTTTTCCTTGCAGAGCTTTCTAAACTTGTTTGCGTTCTCCTCTATATCGGTTCTGTGCCTGCCGTATTTCTTTAAGAGCTCTTCAATGGGTGTTAAGTAGATTTCCTCAAGGGAAAGCCACGTGCCTTGCACATCTCCCTGAGGTATGAGCTTTGCTAAGGTATCCGCAGTTTGATAAGGTATACCCAGAGCTCTTGCCACGTCTCTTAAGGTCTGCCTTGCCTTCATCACGTTGTAGGTGATTATCTGAGCTACATTCTCCGAGTGGTATTTTTCTTTCACGTATTCTATAACTCTGTCTCTGTTTTCCATGCAAAAGTCTACGTCAATGTCTGGCATGGAGACCCTTTCAGGGTTGAGAAACCTCTCAAAAAGTAAACCGTGTCTAATGGGGTCTACGTCCGTTATACCTAAAGCAAAGGCTAAAAGAGAGCCCGCCGCAGAACCCCTACCCGGACCTACGGGAATACCACGGGATTTTGCCCAGTTTATAAAATCCTGAACTATGAGAAAGTAGCCTTCAAAACCCATTCGTGAAACCACTTCCAGCTCGTAGTGCAGTCTGTCCCAGTATTCCTTGCTGTTCCTCGCCAGCCCCTGCTCTATTCTCTGTTTCATACCCTTTACCGCTAAGTCTTTCAGAAAGTCTTTTAAGGGAATGCCATCGGTGGGAAAGTATGGCAGGAGGTGTCCTCTGTTCTCAAGGAGACTAAATCGGTCAGCAGTTTTCTCTGCCACCTCAAGGGTGTTTAAAATAGCCCTTTCCCAACCGTTAAACGTATCTTTGAACTTTTCGTAAACCTCCTCTGGTCTTGCAAAGTGAAGCCCTTCGTTGGCGCACTTAAACCCGCTTTGCTGAACCTCCGTAAGGGTCTTTTTCATCTGTATAGCCATAAGCACTTGATGAGCAAGTCTATCCTCGGGCAGTAGATAGTGAGAGTCGTTGGTGGCAACCAGCTTTACGCCAAACTTTTCCGCTAATCTCACAAGGGTTTGGTTAGCCACCTTCTGCTCTGGCAGTGAGTTAGCCTGCAACTCAAGGTAAAGGTCATCTCCGAACAGGTCTAAGAACTTTTTAATCCACTCCTCCGCCTTCTGCTCTTCCCCAATACTTGCATAGTAGGTGGGAACACCCTTTAAACAGGCGGTTATGGCTATAAGACCCTTATGATGCTTGCTTAGAAGCTCATAATCTATGCGCGGTTTGTAATAAAAACCTTCTTTGTAGGAGAGTGTGGACAGCGTCATGAGGTTTTTTAAACCCTCGTCGTCCTTTGCTATTAGTATAAGGTGGTGGTTGTGTTTGTCTGTGATGTTGTCCTCGGAAGCTTTACCTTTCCTGTCGAAACGAGAGCCAGTGGTAAAGTAGGCTTCCATGCCCACGATGGGTTTTATCCCTTCAGACCTTAGAGTGTTGTAAAAATCCAAGATGCCAAAGAGATTTCCGTGGTCTGTAATAGCCACAGCCTTGTATCCGAACTCCTTTGCCTTCTTTACTAAGTCCTTTATCTTTATAGCTCCGTCTAAGAGTGAATACTGGGTATGCAAGTGCAGGTGAACAAAGTCCTTCATCTTTCTTAGCTTAAGAATTTCTCTCAAAAACTGCAAGCGCACTTAAGCAAGATATATCAAGCCTTTGAAAACACTCCTTCTATGTTAGGACTTAGTGATACTTTCTGCGGGAACAGAGTCCGTTACGCAACCCCCTTGGACACCATTCTGTTTTTACACGTTCTCTTTGCATTGTATACGGCTTCATTCGCTCTCTTTAGAGTTTTTTATACTATTTACCGTTTGTTAGCCTATATATTTCTTAGCCAAGAAACCGTTCAACCACATCTTCAAAGCTTTTAGTAAGTCTGTGGTCATCGTGAAGCTCTTCGAAAACCTTAACTTTTACGCTGTCTGCAAAGAGCCTTGAATGTTCTACGGGCACGACTTTGTCTTCTGAACCATGAAATACGTATATTTCATAGGGTGTTTCCTTAGGAAAAAGCACTTTGCCTTGAGATATTATTTCGTAGCCTTTGCTAAGGATATCCACCGCGAATTCTCTGTTTATTGTTATTTCAAGACCAGTTTCACACTCAACAAATTTTAAGTCTTCTTTACCCTCGAGCCATGTCTTGCACCTGTCTTCTCCCGATTCTTGCAGTGTAAGTTCTAAAGTGGCATAGGAAGGTGCAAAAAGGAAAACCTTTTTTACTGAGTTAGGCTTATAAAACCTAAGGTAGTTAAGAGAAACGTAGCCACCGTGAGAACTTCCAGAGAGCCACAATTGCCTGTACTTCTGCGAAAAACCTTTTACCAAAGCATCTAACACCTCTAGAACTTTAGTAGTCGTGGTTTTCTGATATTCCATGTCCATGGCAAAGAGGGAAAACTTACCTTTTAAGGCTCTATCCCTTAGGATGGAAACCTTGCTTCCTTGCAAGTTGCTGGCAAAACCGTGAAGGTGTATTAAAATAATTTCGGTGTTGGTAGGCTCGTAAATGAACATAGTAGAAATTATAGAGGATTTGGAGACAAGAAGAAAGATATTTCACATGTTTGCTTTGCTTCTTTGGCTTATACCTGTTTACCTTTTTCCCTTTTGGTTGACGCTTCTTCTTTTTTTGCTGGTAATTCTTCTCAACATACTTACTGTATTAAGAGTACGCATAGACAGGCTAAGTTTCTATTACGGGCTTGTTTATGGACTTGAAAGAGAGAAAAACTACTCAAAGCCGGGCATTCAGGCTCTATGGGCAAACCTTGGTATTTTTCTAAGCTTTCTGCTCTTTGGTAAGGAGTCTGCTATGGTTTCTGTAGTAGTGCTTGCGGTAGGGGATGCCTTTGCCAGTATTGTGGGAATCAGGTACGGAAGGACAAAGATAGGAAGTAGAAGCGTTGAGGGAACTTTTGCCTTCTTTCTGTCCACTTTCCTCGTTCTTATGCTTTTCATAGACCTTTGGAGAGCTCTCATGGTATCCCTTTTTTCAGCCTTTGTTGAAGCTCTACCCATTAGGCTGGATGATAACTTTACAGTGCCCTTAGTAGGCGGGTTTGTTTACAAGATTATCTCGTGAAGCTAAAACATATTTCGAGTATAGTGTTATTTCTCGCTGAGCCTGTAAATTTGGAAATTGAGACAGTGAGAATAAAACTATTGAGAAAAGACTAAGCTACGTGTGATAAACTATAGGAGTGCCTCGAAGAGCAAAAGCTTAAAAATCGCAGTGAGCGGTATAAATACACGCATAGGAAGGTTTACTTAGCTAAATCGTTACTCAATGGAAACATAACCGCTCGACTATGTGAGTGTACAGTGGGAAGTGAGTGTTTTTAATATAGTTGTTGAAACAGAGTTAAAGAGAAGATGTGGTTCTGTAAGAGCTCTTAATAGGCTGGAGAAGGAAGGATGTTCGCAACTATACAGAAGAGAGTAGAGCTGAAGGGGTTCACTACCATAGGTATAGGTGGCGTTGCTTCTTGGTTTGCAGAGCCTAAGACTGTGCCTGAAGTTAAAATTTGTGTTGAATTCTCTTCGGATAAGTCCCTTGAAGTTTTCCCTTTAGGTAGGGGTGCTAACACCATATTCGGTGATTTTGGTGGTCTGGTATTGAGTATGAGAGGATTAAGGGGGATGAGGGTAGAGAGGAAAGATGGAGCTCTACGGATTGAAGTTCTGGCTGGCACGCAACTTCATGAGCTGGTAAACTTGTCTCTGAGAGAGAATCTTGAAGGCTTTTACAAGCTGGCGGGTTTTCCCGCTACCGTAGGTGGTGCGGTGGCTATGAATGCGGGAGCTTTTGGCTACGAAGTAAGTAAACATCTATTAGAGGTTGAGTTTCTTGACTGGGAGGGCAGGCTACACAGGGTAAAGGCTTCTGAATTAGAGTTTTCTTACAGGTCTTCACCATTTCCCAAGCTGGGAATAGTTGTCTCCGCAGTCTTTGAAATACCCTTTTGTCAAGGTAGCGTAAGAGAGGAGTATCAAGCCATAGTAAGCAAAAGAAAGAAAACTCAGCCTATAAACATGCCTACCAGTGGCTCTACTTTCAAAAACCCTGTAGGTGACTACGCAGGAAGGCTACTGGAGAAGGTAGGCATGAAAGGTTACAAAGTTGGCGATGTTGCCTTTTCTGAGGTTCATGCCAATTTCCTCGTAAACCTTGGTGGCGGTACTTACCAGCAAGTGGTTAAAATAATCCATGAGGCTAAGAGAAGGGTATACGAGGAGTTTGGCGTAAATCTTGAAGAGGAGGTAAAGCTGGTTGAGAGTGGTAGTGCTTATGGGTGGAAAATCTCAGGAGCGTGAGATATCTATAAGAAGCGGTCAGGCGGTTTTAAAGGCAATAGAAGAGCTGGGACACGAAGCTATAGCTCTTGACCTTACAGAAGACCTGTGTCAGAGACTTTTGGAGCTTAAACCGGATAAGGTGTTTATAGCTCTTCACGGCACTTATGGAGAGGATGGTAGGGTTCAGGGTCTTTTGGACCTATTAGGCATTGAATACGTTGGCTCTGGTGTGCTTGGAAGTAGTATAGCTATGGACAAGGACATGACTAAAAAGATAGCAATCTTCCACCGTATTCCTGTGCCTGAGTGGATATGTTTAAAGTCGCCTCAGGAGGATGTGCGGTGGGATACCTACCCTGCGGTTGTAAAGCCTGCAGACCAAGGTTCAAGCGTAGGGCTTTTTCTGGTAGGAGACGAGAAAACTCTAAGAGAAGCAATGCAACAGTGCTTTAAGGTGAGTAAAAAGGTCATGGTAGAAAAGTATGTGGATGGTAGGGACGTAACCGTAGGCGTATTAAAGGACAAACCTTTACCACCTATAGAGATAAGACCTAAAAAGGGTATATATGACTACGAAAGTAAGTATACTGCAGGCATGACAGAGTATGTCTTTCTGGAAGAGCCAGAACTGGTTCAAACTCTTCAGCAAAGTGCCCTTACTATACACAAAGCCCTTGAGCTTAAGGATTTCTCAAGGATAGACTTTAGGGTTTCAGAAGATGGGAAGGCTTACCTTCTTGAGGTAAACACACTGCCGGGCATGACGGAGCTTAGCCTATTTCCTATGGCTTGCAAAAGGGTAGGTATAGACTTTAAACAGATGGTAGAAATACTCCTGTCTTGACTCTTGGCGTCGCAATGTCTAACATGGGGTTTTAAGACTTCTTAATATCAGGTCCCAGAGGGCATTTTTGGGCAGAGTAACA
>JANWYC010000050.1 GCA_025057245.1 Aquificaceae bacterium
TAGGTCAAGGAAGGCATCCACTTTTTTCAACACCTTTTCAAAAGCGTAGCCCGGGAACTTTTTGTCCTCCTTCCTATCCACTACGAAGCCTACCGTAAGCAAATAGGCATCCTCTACAAACTTCTCAAGTCCGTATTCAGGCATTTGAGGTGACTTTTTAAGGTAAGATGTAAATATTTCGTAAGCCTGATGAGCCTTGTCCTTTAAGGAGGGCACCTTCTCCACGTTAAGAGCTATTATGTAATCCTTTACCTCAGGCGGAAGGATAATCGCTGGAAACTCTACCATACCCAGCTGACGCCCTGCTTCGAGACGATGCTGACCGTTTACAACCTCGTAGTTTCCCTTTCCATCGGGCACCACTGAAATAGGTTCTACAAAGCCGACCTTTTCCATAGAATCCATCAGTCTTTTTATGTGCATGTCCGAGAGCTCACGCTGTATTGTGGGTATGAGGATTTTCTCCGCTGGTAGTATGGTAAACTCAAGCTCAAGACCTTTTAGGGGCTCTCTAAACTTGAGCATAAAAACATTTTAGCATTTAAAAGTATAACAGGTTGGTAAACCACTTAAAAAACTTGGCTCAACCCTCCCATAATACATCTGGTTTAGTGTGATGTCTGAGCGCTTATTCAATAGGCTCAAGTAAAGGATGCTTGTATGCCTGCTCCCACCAGTAGGAAACCCTTAAGAGAGTGGCTTCATCAAAGACTCTTCCGATGAGTTGTCCACCTACAGGAAGACCTTCAGACATGTCTATGGGTATGGAGATGCCTGGAAGGCTTGCCAAGTTTATGCTAACCGTAAACACGTCAGAAAGATACATGGATATGGGGTCTGAGGTTTTTTCACCGAACTTAAAAGCGGTTGAGGGTGTGGTAGGCGTAGCTATTAGGTCCACTTCGTTGAATGCCTTCTCAAAGTCCTGTGCTATAAGCTTTCTAACCTTCATAGCCTTTAGGTAGTAGGCATCGTAATACCCTGCGGAGAGTGCAAAAGTGCCTAAAAGTATGCGCCTTTTCACTTCATAGCCAAAGCCCTCATCCCTTGTCTTTGAATACATATCAAAGAGGTCTCCGTATTCCTCAGCTCTGTAGCCAAACCTTACACCATCATACCTTGCCAGGTTTGATGAAGCCTCAGAAGGTGCTATGATGTAGTAGCACGGTATGGAGTATTTAACATGAGGCAGAGAGACTTCTTTTACTTCACAACCTTCTTTCTCAAGTTCTTTCAGAAACTTTTCAAGAGCAATCCTTACCTTTTCATCTAAGCCATCCATAAACTCCCTTACATAACCCACCCTTAAACCTTTTACCCCTTTTTTTATCTCTTCCGTGAACTTGGGAACTTGTTTTTTACTGCTGGTTGAGTCTCTTGGGTCATGTCCGCTTATTACTTCCATAATAAGAGCCACATCCTCCGTGGTTCTTCCAAATGGTCCAATCTGGTCAAGAGACGAAGCAAAGGCAACAAGACCGTATCTTGAGACCCTCCCGTAAGTAGGTTTTAGACCTATCACACCGCAAAAACTGGCAGGCTGGCGTATAGAACCACCAGTATCTGAACCCAAAGATAACGGTGCAGACCTGACCGCAACCGCCACCGCAGACCCCCCAGAAGACCCACCGGGCACTCTTTCTAAATCCCAGGGATTTTTGGTTTTAAAAAAGGCAGAGTATTCTGTAGAAGAGCCCATAGCAAACTCGTCCATGTTGGTCTTTCCCACGATTATGGCACCCGCTCTCTTTAGCCTTTCTACCACAGTGGCATCGTAAGGTGATATGTAGCCTTGGAGTATTTTTGAGGCACACGTGGTAGGATAGCCTTTCACGTTTATGTTGTCCTTTATAGCCACGGGCACGCCGGCTAAGGACATGTCCTGAGAAACTTTCAGCTCCTTTGCTTCTCTTAGAGCTCCTTCGTATAGGGGTGTGATGTATGCCTTTACTTTTTCCTCTGTTTGTAGAAATCTTTCGTAAAAGCTACTTACAACCTCCTCGGGGCTTACCTCTCCAGACTTCACCAATCTTGCTATTTCAGAAGCACCTTTTTTCCAGAGCATGAGTATATAGTATAGAACATCAAAGAGCATAGCTAAGCGAGAATATGTTGTTTTTTACCTCTTTACGCTTAAAGGGGAAGTAATCTGCTTTGTCCAGAAATGCCCTTTAAGGCTCTGTATTCAGGCACCTCAGGGTTTGAGTCAAGCTTTACGAAGATTTATGAAATCCTTGTGAACCAGAGGTTAAAGGCTTATCAATGCTTCGTAAAGCCCGATACTCAACCATCTCCAGAGCATCCCTCAGCATGAACATTCATTTCATCGGGAACTATGGTGGGCATTCCTGCCAGTAAGCCTCGTGCTTTACCCTAAAGGCACTGAAACCTCTCACTGCTCAGGTTCTCTAAAAACTTCCTAACCTAAATAGCAAGGGCTTGCGAAGTGATGTGTCCACGCACCCACCACTTGACACGGTCAAGTAGGTTTTTAGATATGTTCACAGCGGCCCTGTTCCCGTTTGAGCATTTTCTAAACGCTCTCTGGTCTGATTTGATGGAAAACTTACTGCCTTTTCATGACCTTTCCACAATGCTTTTGAGTATTTCTCTTTCAAGTGGGGAGCTAACCTTGGGTAGTATGGTGTCTATTACGAGGCTTTTGACGCTTTGATACGAACCAAGCCTTCTGGCACATCTGATGGTGTCCCTTATGGAAAACACAAAATCCACTGGCTCTTCAGACTGTTGCATCTGATAAGACCTGTACGCCTTTCTGACTTCGTTGGCTATCTTGAGAAGTTCAAAAAGTTTCCAGACGTAAGGCTCAAGCCTTTCTGTTCCCTCTACTTCCTTTACTTTTAGTCCATTTATTACCCAGTGCCACAGGTATGTAAAGTCTTCGGAGTTCAGGTGCGAAAGCTCGCGCACGTAGTCTTTGAGTATGATTGCCTCGTCTGGGTTGTAAAGTCCGCTTTGGTCTTCAAAGGGTGGGTAGTCAATGAGCAAAATGTCAGCCCTTGACTTTATATCCTGAGGGAGCTCTGAAACGCCCAAGTAGTTCTGAGGGTTCATACCGCCTACAAACACCACTTCCCTATGAGCTTTTATTATCTCTCCCGTAGGAAGTGTGAGAAACCTTCTGTAGTCAAAAAGAGGGTTAAAGAGCTTTACCATGCCCGCAGGAAGCGTGTTTATCTCATCAAAGTAAATCACCGCACCCGGTGTTTGAAGTGCCTTTACAAGGTCGGAGTATACCCTTTTAGTGCCTCTTTTTGTGTCAAACTCGTAAACAAAGGTTATATCTTCCTTTTCCATCTTGGAGTTGCAAGGAACTATGAAAAGAGGTCTGCCTGTAAGAGCGCAGAAAACTTCCACGAGAAAGTTTTTTCCCACGCCCGCATCACCTTCAAGTATGAGTATGCCCTCAGAAAACATGAGCTGTTCTTTGACAAGAGAGGAAAACTTCTGAAGGTTCTTTACGAACCATGGCGTCTCTTCGTAGGAAACGAAAACTGGCTTTCTGTCAAACTCTGTGGCAAAAAGTCCGTTAAGGTGTCTTAGGTATCTACGCACCCAAAGAGGTATGGAGCGGAGCTCCTCTTGTCTTAGAAGGTTGTTGTATCGTTTAGGTTCCACTACGACGCCGTCTTCCCTCTCAAAGGATATCTTGGCATGAATCTTATCTCCGATGAGCACTCTGTCTTCTACCTTTAACCTCCACTTGAGTTTTCTCCTGTCCCCAGAAAACTTCGGGAACTCCTCCGAGCCGAAAAACACCTTGGAGTCTTGAATTCTTATCCTGTATCTGTCCAACTTACCCTGTAGCAGTCTTTTATGCAAAACCTTTGAAAGTTTGCTTTGCGCATCCTCCTTAAAGCTCGTAGGTAGACTACTGAAAAACTCCCTTACCTTCTTTACCGCCTCAAGGGCTTCCAAGTCCCTAAGGTCATCCGCCTCCACGAGGTATATGGAGCTCTCCACTTCTGAGATGCCTCGTTCTATCTTCTTCTTAAAGTATTCCTCTATATCGCTTTTAAGGCTTTGAAGGCTTTCAAGCCTTTGACCTTCTTCAAACTTTATACGACTTTCCACTTCCTTCAGGTCTTCTCCTTTCAATCTGTCCTCTTGAAGCTTTGAGCGCACGCCTTTAAGAAAATTCTCAAACTTAGCGTCCTCCACCAACTTACTACCTTTGGCTATAACCTCTCTGAGTTTTCTTATGGGTGCATCCATGGATAGTAGCCTTTTGTACTCCTGCGTTTCAGATGGGTCTGCGCCTGGGCTTAGCTTTCTAATTGCGGACGCAAGATTTTTTAACTCATCCTCCGCTCTTTTTATGATTAAAGCCTGCCTGTCCGCATCGTAGAAGAAGTCAGTAAGGTTAGTGTGAACCGCAACAAGGCTGTATAACCTTCTTTCCTCGTCATTTTTCTGAATGCAAGTGTAAATAGTGCCGTCAGGAGAGAGCTCTAACACCGAGTATCCAAATCCTTCTACTGTAGAGAGCATTTGAAACTGAGGAAGGTAGACCACGCCCATCCTGTTTTCCTGAGCATCAGCAAGGAAGAGGAACTCACCATCTGGCGACGCGTCCATCTGTGAGACCTGCATAGGAACTTCCAGACTTTTTAAAGAGCCCCCTAGCTGGAAGTCATACATAAAAAGTTTTCCATCCGCCCAGAGAAGCACTCCGTCCTTTGTAATGTGAGTAACACTGCCCGGATTGCAGGGAACCCTTTCCACAAGATCACCACCCAAGTCATAGAGCGCTAAGCCTTTACTACCAGACAAAAGCAGTCTGTTTTGACCCACGAACCGAAGCTGTCTTAACTCTCCTATGTCTGCGTTTGAGTAAGAAAATGCGCTTCTGAAGTCAAGACCCTCGGAGCGAAAGCCCCCAGATATGTCTATTACGTAGACCCTCTCACCTACCACGCCGTATGCCAGAAGGCTTCCGCTGATATCAAGCCCGACGGATGCTCTTAAACCTTCCTGCGTGGTTCTAAAGCTCTTCCAAGTTTGAGGGTTTCTCCTGTCTTCAAGAAGATAGACCACAAGGTATGGTGGTGTGATGAGAGCAAGGTATGAACCTTTAAAAAGTGCCTCCGTGATTACCTGCGCAGGTGGTCTTGAGGGTAATCTGTGAAGCTTTCCACTCCAGTCGTAGAGTTGTATAACTCCGTGCCTCCTACCCACAAGAAGCCAGTAGCCGTCTTCTGAAACGTCCATCGCATCTATCCAAAATTCCTCTATGCGTGCATCCGGGTCTTTTTCTAACATGTCCTCAGGTTGTAGCTTTAGGTAGCCCCTTGGCGTCTGCAGGTTTATTTCGTAAGCCTTTTCCTTCTCTTTCCTACCAAACAACTTCTCCAAAAAACGCATGTTATTAAGATAAGCCTGATTTAAAACTATACAAAGCCTTTCTATTCCAAAAAACCACTTTATAGTTTATGCATGCGGTAAGGGGTGTATCTTCATGAAAAACGTTTTAAACTTATCCAGAGAGAATGTTTGAGAATTGTCTGACAGGCGCACGACAGTAGTTCTGTAGTGCATGGGAAATGCGTAGAAAAACTTCACTTCAGAAGCATCATAAAGTTCCAGAGAGTGAACACCAACATCACAAAAGGTCCCACAAGCTTGCGGTTTTGCCTTACCCAGAACAATAGGTCTAACATCACACCAAGAAAGGAACTCTAAGCCGTGTTTATCATCCAACCGTCTAATAAGTCTCTCGCCTTTGACTCTTAAGAGTTCCACGCATTCCCCTAAAGCTAAACCCAAACTCTAAAGTGGCTTAACGCAAGGGGTCTGTGTAGGCATTTTTAGATGCTTTAGTTTTGTTGTTATTCTTGTCACTTACCCAGCGTATAAGTATTTTGCATTCGCTTCCTTTTGAAATACGAGTTTTTTGTCTTGCATGTTATAAAGCTCGTCCTTCTTGCTTTGGAAAAATTTAAAACATTCTCTGTGAAGTAGTTGGCGCCCAGCGTCGCACGGTGTGAATGGTAAAGCAGGATTAGTCCCTTATTGGGGCTAATTGGGATTGGTTTTAACAACCCCATAGAGGAGTCTATAGTCCCTCTACCTGCCAAACCTGTTCTCGTGGCTCAGTAAATGACTATGGGAATGGGAACTGTAATTCCTTTATGCTTTCAAGTCCGTGCATAACGAGAAAGAGTCTCTCGAGACCAATGGAACAACCAGCGCAAGGTGGGAAGTCTTCATAAGCCTTGAGGAGCTCTTCATCGAGGGGGAGCTCCCTTCCCCTTCTAAACTCTTCCATCCTTCTTTTTATCTCATCCTTCTGTGTTTCCTCAGTCCAGCCGTTGGCTATCTCCACACCATTTATGTAAAGTTCGAACCTCTCCGCATAACCATTTTTCAGCTTTGCGTAAGAACTGAGCCTCTGAGGAAAGAGTGTTATAAACTCTGGCTTGTCTATGCCAAGATTTTTCTCTACCTGAATGTATATTCTGAAAAATAGGCTCTCCCAGTCCTCCTTCTCTTCAAACTCGTAACCGTAGGCAAGGAGGTTGTTCTTGAACACTTGCTCATCCTCCGATAGCACTACGCCTGCGTGTTCCTCAAAAGCATGTTCCACGGTAGTAATCTTGTAATCATGCGCAATACCCAGAAAGGAAAGGAGCTCGCCTATTTCTTCTATTAAATACCTGTAGTCCACACCCAACTTATACCACTCTAACATGTTAAATTCCACGCCGTGTAGTCTTCCGCACTCTCCGTTTCTGAAAACCTTTGCTATTTGGAATATGTCCCTTTTATACTTCGAAAGGAGCTTTTTCATAGAAAACTCTGGTGAAGTCTGAAGCCACATGTGTTTTTCCTTGCCACACTCTATAACCGTTACCTTTACTGGTTCTACGTTGAGGTCTATGTTTGGAAAAGGCGTTAGAATTGGCGTATGCACTTCCAAATAGCCCCTTTTTGTGAAAAAATCTCTGACTTTTTGGAGGAATTCAGACCATTGGTAAAGTAGCTTCATGAATATAGTATAACTGAGGCTTAATTTTTGTGGGGAGAGCGACGGGAGTCGAACCCGCGACCCGTGGATCCACAGTCCACTGCTCTGCCAGCTGAGCTACGCTCTCCTGAGTTCTAAATAATTATATTCATCTGGCATATCCTCCGCAAGGTTCATTATAATGGCTACCGCTACCGCTCCAGCCA
>JANWYC010000051.1 GCA_025057245.1 Aquificaceae bacterium
TTAATATCTAACCCCGCACTGTGTGAAGTAGTCGGCGTCCAGCGTCGCGTGTGAAGTAGCCGGCGTCCAGCGTCGCATGGTGTGAACGGTGGGGCGGGGTTAGCTCCACTTCTGGAACTGATTGGGATTTGGTAAAAGAGGAGTCCATAGTCCCTCTACCTGCGAAGCCTGTTCTCGTGGCTCAGTAAATGATTACGGGAGTGGGAACTATATCCTCGGGTAATCTTTCATGCCTAACAGAAAGAAATAGCATCCACGCACCAACGCTACCGCTGTATGGTTCCCCTAAGCCATCTGAGGGCAAGACCACTTAGAAAAAGCACGGTTATAAGCCCTATAAAGGCGAGAATTAGTATGTATTTCATAGCTCTATCTCCGCATGCCTACTGGCATGACATTGGATGTTTACCGCTACTGGCAGTGAGGCTATGTGGCAGGGATAGAGCTCTACTTTTACGTCTACCGCAGTGACAGTGCCACCGAAACCCATAGGACCCCAGCCTATTTTGTTAACTTCTTCCATGAGCTCCTCTTCCATTCTTCTCCCAACTGGGTCGGGGTTTCTATCTCCTACTGGTCTGAAAAGTGCCTTTTTTGCCAACAAGGCGCAGTATTCAAAAGTACCACCTATACCCACGCCCACGGTAAAGGGTGGGCAGGCATTAGGTCCTGCCAGCTTAACAGTTTCGAGAACGAACCTCTTTACTCCTTCCCAACCGTCCGCAGGTTTTAACATAGCAAGGCGCGAAGTATTTTCAGAGCCGGCACCCTTGGGTGCAAAGACAAGCCTTAACCTGTCTCCGGGAACTATTCTGTAGTGAATTACCGCCGGCGTGTTGTCCTTTGTGTTTTTTCTCTCAAAAACAGGGTCGTAAACCATGGAAGCCCTTAAGTAGCCCTCCGTGTATGCCTTCCTTACGCCTTCGTTTATGGCATCTTCAAGTGAGCCTCCCACAACATGAACCTCCTGACCTATTTCCACGAAGACTACCGCTACGCCAGTGTCTTGACAGTAAGCCATCCGCTCTTCCCTTGCGGACTTTATGTTAAGTAGTATTTGCTGTAGAACTTCTCTTCCCAGCTCTGCCTCTTCCCTTTTTATAGCTGTTTGGTAAGCGAGCTCCACATCCTCTGGAAGCTCGTAGTTAGCCTTTATGGCAATTTCCTTTACCGCCTCTACTACTTGCTTATAGTGAACTTCTCGCATTTAAAAGCTCCTCCACGAGACCGATGTTTTTCCGCACCGATGCTACAGACCTTTTCCACATCTCCCTCTCCTCTTCTATCATGGGTATTTTAATTATCTCCTCCACGCCGTTGTTGCCTAACTTTACCGGCACGCCTACACACAAACCATCAGCCTCGTAATACTTACCCACATCACCTTCAAGGTAAACGGAGCAAGGCAGTATTCTTTTGTTGTCGGTCACTATAGCCTCCACCATCTCCACTATGGAAGCGGCGGGCGCGTGGTAGGCGGATGTGCCCATAAGGTCCACTATTTCACCTCCACCGAACTGAGTTCTCTTTATAAGCTCATGAATTTTTTCCTTACAGAGCATGTCTTTTAGCGCTATCCCACCCACGTTGGATATGGATATAAGAGGCACCATCTCGTCACCGTGTCCACCTATTACGTAGGCATGTATGTCCACTGGTGATATTTTAATCTCTTTTGAGATAAAAGTCTTGAAGCGAGCAGAGTCTAGAACGCCAGCCATACCCATGACCCTATTCTTTTCAAAGCCTAACATCCTGTAAACTGCGTAGGTCATAAGGTCCACCGGGTTTGTTACCACTATGACTACAGCCTCCGGCGTGTATTCCTTTATCTTGCTGGCTATAACCGAGAGTATGGATATGTTTCTCTCAAGTAGGTCTTCTCTGGACATCCCTGGTCTTCTTGGAAAGCCTGCGGTTATAACTACTATGTCGCTGCCCTTTAGAGCTTCGTAGCCTTCTCCTTCAGGGCTGACGGTATAGCCTTCCACCTTTCCGTCAATGTTCAGAGCGGAGAGCATCTGCTGAATGTCAAGAGCTTTACCCTTAACAGGCTCTATGACCCTTTCGCCGTCTCTCTTTGGCAGGTCAAACATGCGCACGTCCACCAAACCTCTTAGAGCTAAAAGGCTTGCGGTATGCTCCCCCACATTGCCTGCACCTATAACTGATACAACCTTCCTAAACTTCATGTATGCACCCCCTTCAAAGTATTAGAACATGATATGCTTTCTCGCTTCAATGCATAAACCAAATTCCCTTTTCTGTTTTTGAGCCTTAAACACCTTACCAAACAAGAGCGATGACTTCAGCTCTCTCATACTTCTACTCCTTGCTTTCTCTTTATCCAATTGAGAAGCCCACCAGCTAAAAGAACCGATATTTGCTTGGGTGTAAGGTTGTATCTGCAGACTATCTCTTCACCAGTAGTCTTGTTGACAACCACTATCTCTTTACCGCCTCTCAAGCTCTCTGCCAGCTCCGGGATTTCTACCTCATCGCCCATAGAGAACTTACGGTAGTCTTCCTTGTTGAGAAATTCCAACGGCACTATGCCAAAGTTTACCAAGTTTGCGTGGTGTATTCTGGCAAAGGATTTAGCTATGACCGCGCGCACGCCCAAGAATCTGGGTGCAAGAGCGGCGTGTTCTCTGGAAGAGCCCTGCCCGTAGTTTTCACCGCCTACTATGATGTTTGCCTTAGCCTTTTCGTCCCTTACCTTTTTCGCTCTTTGGACAAACTCAGGGTCTACGTAATGATAGACATACTCGCTAATGGCATAGATGTTAGACCTAAGAGGGAGTATTTTCGCACCAGCGGGCATGATATGGTCTGTGGTGATGTTGTCTCCGACTATAAGGCTTACCTCTCCAGATAAGCTCTCTGGAAGCTCGTCAAAGTCTGGCAGTTTCTTTATGTTAGGACCTCTGTATATTTCCACCTCTCTGGCTTCCTCTTCTGGAAGCGGTGGTATAAAGGCTTCGTCTCCGTAGGGAAACTTCTCTGGCATCTGAACCCTTATCCACTCTATGTTCTCCTTCTGTGCCAGCTTTCTTGGGTCTATTATGTATCCCGCTATGGCGGAGGCTACGCATACCTCTGGAGAGGCAAGGTATACCTTTGCGTCCGGGGTTCCTGACCTTCCTTCAAAGTTTCTGTTAAAACTCCTTACCGAAACTCCACCACTTGGTGGTGCATACCCCATACCTATACAAGGACCGCAGGCACTTTCCAGTATCCTTGCACCAGCCTTCAAAAAGTCCAAAAGCCCACCATCTTGAGTTATCAGCTCAAGAGCCTGTTTAGAACCCGGTGCTACCGCAAATATCACATCTGGGTGAACCTTTCTGTTATGTAGCATCCTCGCTGCGCGAGTAAGGTCTACAAAAGAAGAGTTGGTGCAAGAGCCTATAACCACTTGGTCTACTTTTATTCCTTCCACCTCTCTAACGGGAACTACGTTGTCTGGTGAATGAGGACAGGCTATAAGAGGTTCAAGCTCTGAAAGGTTTATCTCAATAACTTCGTCATACTCTGCGTCAGGGTCGGGTTGTAGCTCTACCCAGTCCTCCTCCCTTCCCTGAGCTTTTAAATACGCCCTGGTTATCTCATCAGAAGGAAACACGGAGGTGGTCGCACCCAGCTCCGCACCCATGTTGGTTATGGTTGACCTCTCGGGCACGGATAACTCTTTTATACCTTCGCCAAAGTATTCAAAAATCTTACCTACTCCGCCTTTTACGGTCAGCCTTCTCAAAAGCTCAAGTATGATGTCCTTTGCAGTGACCCACTCTGGTAGCTTGCCAGATAGCTTTACGCCTACTATCTTCGGCATCTTTAGGTAGAAAGGCTCACCTGCCATAGCCGCAGCCACATCCAAACCACCAGCCCCTATGGCTATCATACCCACACCGCCAGAGGTAGGTGTGTGTGAGTCAGAGCCGAGCAGAGTTTTACCGGGCTTTGCAAATCTTTCCACGTGAACCTGATGACATATGCCGTTGCCGGGTTTTGAAAGCCATATACCGTATCGCTTTGCCACGCTCATAAGATACTTATGGTCATCTGGGTTCTTAAAGTCCGTCTGGAGCATGTTATGGTCTATGTAGCTAACGGAGAGCTCCGTCTTTACCCTATCTACGCCCATGGCTTCAAACTGCAGATACGCCATAGTGCCTGTAGCGTCCTGCGTTAGCGTCTGGTCTATCTTTATGGCTATTTCCTCACCGGGTATGAGCTTTCCGCTTACCAAATGGCTTTGAAGTATTTTGTAAGCTACCGTTCCCTTTGCCATGCACGCCTCCTGTCAAAAAGTGATGATTTATATTATAGCCTTTTTATTCAATAAGGTATTTTGCCACTTCTTGTTTAAGAGATGGGCTTATGCCTAACTTCTTTAATCTGTGGTCGTCCGCTTTAAGAAACTCGTATAAGTTTTCAAAGTTTCTGTATATGAGCTTTTTCTTTACCTCACCCACGCCTTTAACCTTGTCTAACACGTCCATTAGCCCTTCCTTTAACCTTAGGTTTCTGTTGTAAGTTAAAGCAAAGCGATGAGCTTCGTCCCTAATAAGACCAAAAACTCTGTACAGCAAAGGATGCTCCTTTAGTCTTATCTCCTTACCATCTTCTGTAATAAGAATCTCCTCCTCCTTAGCAAGTGCAAAGACCTTTACGGGTAGGGAAAACCTGTCTCTGACCCTTATGGCTACATTGAGCTGTCCGTAGCCTCCGTCTATGAGCCATAGGTCTGGCATTTTCTCCTCTCCATCCTTTAGCCTTCTTGACCTGCGCGTCAAAACCTCTTCTAAAGCTCTGTAGTCATCTATACCCTCAAGGCTCTTAATACGGTAGCGTCTGTAAGCCTTTTTATCCATACGACCCATACACCAAACTACGCAGGAAGCCACCGTATGTTCTCCGTAAAAGTGAGATATGTCAAAGCCTTCAATCCTCTCTGGCAGGGAGATGGATAGCACTCTTTGAAACTCCTCTTTGAGTATAGCTGGCTCAAGGTAGTGTCCCAAGTTCTCCTTAACCAGCTCCTCCATCTCTGGCTCTATGCCTCGTATAAGCTCAAAGTCCTTCCTCCCTTTGAGCCACCACAGTGTTTCATCAGAAAGCTCAAAGTTGACTACCAGCTTTTCAGGAAGTGGGTTTCTGTAGTAAAAACCTATGATAAACTCCTCAAGCTCCTCTTCTCCTTCTAAGGCAATTATCTCCTTATCAACCAACTTTCCAGACCTTACGAGAAAGACGCCCACAAGCCTACCCATAAGATATAGAACGTCAGCGTTCGTGTAGCCTATGCCAGAAACCTTTTGACCTTTAGAAAGGTTCTCAAGAGCCTGTATCTGGTCTCTTATCATGGCACACCTTTCAAAGTTGAGCTTTTGCATCTCTTTCTCTATCCTTGAGTAGAGCTCTTCGAGAGCCTGACTTACTTCACCAGAGAGCAAGGCAATTGCGGATTTAACAGACAGCTGATAAGATTCTCTATCCACGAGATTACAGCAAGGCGCGGAGCAGAGACCAAGATGGTAATCCATACAAGGCTCTTTTCTTACAGGCATAGGGTCGCAGGTGCGTATTTTAAAAAGCCTATGCAAAAGCCTTTTTACCTTCTTTGCCTTTGATGTGGTAAAGAAGGGACCGAAGAGCCTTCCTTCGTGCTCCGTTCCCCTAACAACCTTTACGGTGGGGAAGGCTTCTTTGGTTATTAAAAGCAAAGGATATCCACCGCCGTATTTGTGTAGTATGTTGTATTTAGGCTTGTGAAGTTGAATAAGGTCTACCTCAAGAGTCAAGGCTTCAAAGGTGTTACGCGTTATGAGCCACTCTAAAGAAGTGGAGCTGTCTATGATAGCTCTCTCTTTCTCATCCTTCTCCGCAAGCCTGTAGTGTTGTATGAGCCTTTCTTTTATGTTCTTCGCCTTGCCTATGTATATGGGCTTGTTGCCTTTTTTAAATAGGTATACGCCAGGCTTTTCAGGAGCTTTTTGGAGCTCTTCAAGGGATATCATAGGAATTAAATATAGCTTAGATTTCTCGTGAAAAACTCTAATTCTTGCGTCAAGATTGCTTTTCGCTTCTTGGAGTTCTAAATCATATCCTTGTCTAAAGACGTTCCCAGAAACTTGGTGTTCACCTACTTCTTCATAATTTGGTTATTACACTATATAAAGCATTAAAACTCACGTAAGCCAAAAGTGAGAGATTATTGGACGTCGCATATTAGACACAGCAAGCATGTTATAGGAATCCTTGTTGAGATGTAATAACTCAGTTATGATAGACAGCATGCATACGAAACTCCTGAGAGGGTTTGTAATCTGCTCGCCGTAAAGGGTAGTATCTCAAAGAGTAGCAAACATAAAAAGGTTAGTAGCGTATCTCTACAGTCAAAACCAACAGCAAGAAGACCATATAGTCTATATGACCGCTCGGCAAACAAACCTTCCTCGTTTTATAATATAAGCCTTTGGCAATGCGAGTTCTATCCGTAGTAGATGGTATTGGGTGGGGTGGCACAAAGGAACAGGTTTATCTACTTGCGAGAGAACTGTCTAAACGAGGAATAGATATACATGTGGCTCTTTCTTACCAATACGACTTAATGGTAGAAAAGCTAAGCCCATACAACGTTAAGCTTCACTTTTTTGAAAATCACAACAAATACGCAAGATTTAATCCGCTCAATTACTACAGGCTTTGGAAAATAATAAATCAATTTGATTTTGATGTCGTAATAGCCAACTCACCGCACACCTTAGACTTTGTAAGAGTGGTTTTTGCTTTTTTAAGAAAGCCCAAAAGACCAAAGCTAATAGTGGTAAAACGCACTTACAGAAAGTCAAATAGGCTTTCCATTGAGCTGAAATACAAATATGCGGATGTCA
>JANWYC010000052.1 GCA_025057245.1 Aquificaceae bacterium
AAGAGTCTTTGAGGCATGCCAGAGAGGCTGGCGAGCTTATCACTTACTTGGGAGGGCATCCATCCTTGGGCATAGGTCCTCTGTTGGAAACCTACAGACACGAGATTGAGGACATTCTCAAGGAGTCTCTTGAGCACGAGACGAAGGCTTTTGATGAATACAAAGCTCTTTTAGAGTTGGTGAAGGATAGAGAGCCAAGGCTGGAGGAGTGGGTAAGGGAAAAACTGCGAGAAGAGCTGGAGCACTACGACGAGGTGAACAAAATGCTCAGAAAACCGGGGCAGATAGAAGCCTATCGCTGACAAGTAGGCTCTTTCTCACAGGAGGCTTCTCCGCCTCCCCTATTGCCTTTTTCTGAATAGTGAGCGGTATAAGCGTCCTTGGAGTGAGCGCGAGAGTTGTGTAGCTTCTAAACATAAAGCATGGAACGAACCTCAATATAGTGGTATGCTTTATTGCTTTAAAGCAAGGGCTATGTCTCTGACGCTGTTTGCCAACTCCTCTAACCTACCTTCGCCAGCGAGCCTGACGAAGTGACTACCTACTACCACGCCATCCGCAAACTTACACACTTCCCTTGCTTGCTCTGGCTTGGATATGCCAAAGCCCACAACTACAGGTTTTTCACACACAGACCTGTAAAGCTCTATGCGCTCCCTTAATCTTTCAAGCGGTAAGCTATCTCTTGCACCAGTAGTGCCAGTTATAGACACAAAGTAGACCATGTGGTCTGAGCTTTCCCCTATGAGCTTTAGCCTTTCCTCCGTGCTTGTAGGTGAAGCAAGAAAAACCACAGAAAGCCCATAGTTAGAGCACACACTTTTTAGCTCTCCTCCCTCCTCTGGTGGAAGGTCAGGAACTATAAACCCATCAATACCTGCCTCAACCGCCCTCTTGCAAAAGGCATCTAAGCCTATTTTAAGCATGGGATTGTAATAAGTCATCAACAAGAAAGGTTTATCTGGGAATTCCTCCCTGAGTTTTTCAGAAAGCTCAAAAACATGCTCTGACTTTATACCGTTGTTAAGAGCTATCTGGTGGGCTTCCTGTATGGTAGGACCGTCCGCCACAGGGTCCGAGAAGGGGAAGCCTATCTCCAAAATGTCCGTATGGTTCCTGAGTAGCACTCTGAAAGCCTCAAGGGATGTTTGGTAGTCAGGGTAGCCTACCATCATGTAAGATAGCAATGCTTTCTTGTTCTCCTTCCAAAATTTCTCAAGCCTCATCTATAACCCTAAACTGGAACTCTATCTCACAGGAAGGCTTTAACATGGCATGCACACTACAGTATTTTTCCACAGAGAGCCTAATGGCCTCCTCTACCGCCCTTTCTTTTACACCTTTGCCGTAAACTTCGTATTCTATCCTAATCTTCTGATATATTCTGGGATACTCTTCCCTTCTCAAGCCTTCCACTTTAATTTTTATGTCTTTCACCTCTTGCCTCTTCTTCTTGAGTATATGGGATATGTCCACACCGCTACAGCCTGCTAAGGCTACCAGTAAAAGCTCCATAGGCCTGTATCCAAGCTCACCCACGAGAAGCTCTCCGTAGCTTGTTTGAGCTATGTATGTATGCTCAATGTCAGAGAGTTTGAGTTCTACCTGCTTTTTTTCCATAACTATACGTTGGTATCTATCAGGAATAGGGGTTGTCCGTATTCCACAGTCTCGCCGTTCTCCACAAGAATTTTTACCACCTTCCCTGCCACGTCGCTCTCTATCTCGTTCATCACTTTAAGAGCTTCCACTATGCAAAGCACCTGACCGGGTGAGACAATATCTCCCACTTCTACAAAGGGCGGTGCACCGGGTGAAGGGGAACGGTAGAAAGTGCCAACCAAAGGGCTTTTTATCACATGGAAATTATCCTGAGAGCTCTCTTCGGTTGCATACGCTGGCTCTTGAAGTCGCACTTCTCTGTAAGGCGCTTCTATTCTATGAACTATGTCTTTCTGGTGTGTCTCTATGAAAAGTTTAAAGCCTTCTGTTTCTATGGATAGCTGTTTTATGTCGCTACCTTTGACCATGTTTATTATTTCTTTTAGAAGTTCCTTATCCATCAGGCTCTTTTTACTACCTCTATGTATGCGCCCGTGCGCGTGTCCACCTTTACCACGTCGCCTTCCTTCACGAAGAAAGGCACTTGAACAACTGCGCCAGTTTCCAACTTTGCCGGCTTTGAACCTCCTGCTGCTGTATCACCTTTGAAGGCTGGCTCGGTTTCCACAACGGTCAACTCCACCTGTTTGGGGAGCTCTATACCTATAGGCTGACCCTTATACAGAAAGACTACCACGGTCATGCCTTCCTTTAGAAACTTAATCTCTTCTCTTATGTTCTCCGCAGATACTGGAACCATCTCGTAGGTGGTCTGACTAACAAAGTAGTAGTAGTCTCCGTCGTTGTAAGAATACTCCGCAAAGGCTTGTTCAAAATCCGCAAGCTCAATGGCATCGGAGGACTTGTAGGTTATTTCAATCACGTTGCCCGTTTGCATGTTCTTTGCCTTTACCCTTACAAAAGCCTGACCTTTACCGGGCTTTACGTGCTCGTAGTCAAGAACCCTATGAGGCGTGCCGTTATGCTCAATAAACATGTCTCTCTGAACACTGTTTATGTCTATTCTTACAGCCATGGTATAAAATTTTACCATATTGAACTGAGGTGCGAAGCATGAACCTAAAGCAAGTGGAAGAGAAGCTCAAGGATATGGGTTACGAGGGTCTTTACCTGTGGCAAGACCCACCCGGCACCTTTTACGACTGGCACACACACCCAGAGGACGAAGTTAGGTATGTAATAGAAGGCGAGATAGAAATAGGAACGGAGGAGGGCGTATACCATCTAAAGGCAGGGGACATACTTGAGGTAAAGGCAGGAAAGCGACACTGGGCGAAAACAGAAAAGGGCGTAAAGTATGTGTGCGGTAGCAGAAGATGGAGATAAAGCCAGAAGACCTCTACCTTCTTGAAGATAGGGTTTTAGTGGACATAAGAAGCCCCTCTGAATATGAAGAGTTTCATGTGCCGGGGGCGGTTAACGTTCCTCTTTTTGAAGATGAAGAAAAAAGACTTATCGGAATAGTCTACAGGGGTGAGGGTGTGGAAAGGGCTAAGGAGCTGGGTTATGAGATAGCGTGGAAAAAGTTAGAAGGCTTTCTACAAACCTTTAGAAGGCTTAAGGAAAACTACAGGCATGTGGTGGTTTACTGTTGGAGGGGAGGGCTAAGAAGCAAGGAACTTTGTAAGGTCTTAAGCTCCATGGGCGTGGATGTGCTAAGGCTTGAGGGTGGCTACAGGGCATACAGGGAGTTTATCCTCAAAGATATGGAAAGACTTTTACAAAACAGAAGGTTTATGGTTCTTACTGGAAAAACTGGCGTAGGTAAGACCAGGCTTTTGAGAAGACTTAAACAGGAGGGATATCCAGTAGTTGACTTGGAAGGTCTTGCACAGGACAGAGGTTCCGTGTTTGGAAAGGTAGGCATAAGAAAGACGGTAAGCCAGAAAATGTTCGATGCCTTGCTTTACGAAGAGCTAAGGGGGTTAAACTCTGAACTTTTGCTCGTGGAGGACGAAAGCAGGGTCATAGGAAGGGTGCACATACCAGAAGCCCTCTGGCGCAAGAAGGAAGAGGGTGTTTTCGTAGAGGTGGAAGCCTCGCTAAGTGTAAGGCTTAAGAACATCATAGAAGACTACACATCCTCACAGGGCTGGCAGGAAGAGGTGAGAAGGTCTCTTCACAAAATAAGGAAGTATCTCGGGGAAGAGAAATACCTGTTGGCTCTTGAGATGTTAAAGGAAAACAAGGTAGAAGAGCTTGCCCTGTTTTTGATGGAGAATTACTACGACAAGAACTACAGATATCATAAACCAGCCATTTATAAAGTAGACTGTTCCGACTTTGAAACCTGCCTTCAGAACCTAAAGGAGTTATACTCTTGTCTTCTTGAGAAAAGGAAGGCTTCTGAGCCTTGCGGGTAGCCTTTTGTTTCTGACTTCCAGCTCCACCTCAAGAGATTCCACCTTGCACGAAGTTTCTACAAAACACATGGCTATGCCTTTTTGAAGAGTGGGTGAGTAAGTTCCACTGCTTACGCGCCCTATCTCTCTACTCTTGTGAAAAACCGCATAGCCCTCCCTCGGCACGCCTTTTCCAAGAAGCTCAAGACCGAAGAGCTCTCTTTCTACCCTTCTCTCTAAAAGCCTGTCCTTGCCTATAAAGCTCTTCTCTAAGTTAACGTACCTTCCCAGATTGGCTTCAAAGGGGGTTATGCTCTCGTCTATCTCATGTCCGTAAAGAGGCATACCCGCTTCTATCCTAAGAGTGTCCCTCGCGCCCAAACCACAGGGAGTGCATTCCCTTGCCAGCTTTTTGAAAAGCTCCATACCCTCTTCCAAAGGTGCGTAAACCTCAAAGCCGTCCTCTCCAGTGTAGCCAGTGCGTGAAACGATGAAGTTTTCTATGGTTATAAAGCAGTAATACTTTATGTCTTCGACGGGAAAGTGTTTACTCAGAAGCCTGACCGCATCCCGACCTTGTAGTGCAAATTGAAAGGTTTTCTGACTTAGGTCTTCCACGTTAAGTCCGTGAGAAGACAGCCAGTTTATAACCTTATCCTTGTTTACCGCATTGACGCATAGGAAAAACTCATCCTCTTTTAGTCTGTAGATGGTTATATCGTCCTTTATGCCTCCTTCCTCGTTCATGAGCAGGTTGTACTGAACTTTGGCAGTTTTCAAACTGCCTACATTTCTTGATGTTAAAAACTCTAACTTAGTCAAGTCTCCGCTCACTTTAAGCCTTCCCATGTGTGAAAGGTCAAAAAGACCGCAGGAATTTCTAACTGCCTTTACCTCTTCTATTATGGAGGAATACTCAACGGGCATCTCCCAGCCGGCGAAGTTAGTAAACTTAGCACCAAGACCTTTATGAAAGTCGTGCAAAGGAGTTGTCATATTAAAATTCTATACCATGCTTCACAGATACATACTTTTAAACTACATAAAGGTTTTCGTGCTTACTCTAACCGTCCTTTTTGGTATTCTGTATGCCTACACTGTTAGCGAGGTTCTTTTTATTTTCAAAAAGCAAACGACAGAAGTTTTTGTTAAATACACTCTGAACTTTATATCCGTTGCTTTTTTCTATACCAGTGCCTTTATTTCAGGCATTTCTCTTCTTACAGTTTACAGGAGCTTAACGAGGAAAAAAATTGACCTTCTGACTCAGAGTTTTGGCATATCACCTCTTAAGTTTTCTTTTTCCATCTTGCTTTTTTCCTTTTTTATTTCACTCTTGAACCTCTTAGGTAGCTATGAGTTTTTCCCAAACAGTCATAAAGAGCTCTACAAAATAGAGAGGGAATACAGAAAGGCAAAGGAGATTGAGAGTGGCGTAGTAAGAAATTTGTGGCTGAAAGAGGAGACCTCTGGCGAGGTTAGGTTTTACAACTTTGGGATTGTGGAAACATCCAGCGGTAAAATTTACAAGTTTTATCTTCTGAAAGTTAAGGCAGGCTCTATAAGTGAGGTTATTACTGCGGAAAGTGGACTATGGCAAGGTAGTAGCATAAGGCTAAGTGAGGCTAAGATAAACAACCTTTTTACAGGCGAAGAGAGCATAAAAGAGCTAACCATTGAGTATCTACCCATTACGCAGATAAAACCTTTGTCGGAAAAGCCCGAGCACCTCTCTTTAAAACATGTGCTTACTATGAGTATTGTAGGAGAAAGGGCGGGTATAAACCAGAGACTCTACATTCACGAGACGCTAAAGAGAGTTTTTACCGCGTTCCTTCCACTCTTTACAGGCATAATCTTAAGCTGGGTTTACATAAGGTGGAGACAATTTAACTTATCCGCTTTTGCTCTTTTGTCGGTTTTTGCTTCTCACTGGCTTTTTCTCAATCTTATAAGGTCTTTGCTGGAAAACACGGATATAAACATACTGCTTGCCTCCTTAATTTATGCACCAATCCCGGCTTTAGCCTTAAAAGGACTTTACGATTTGGGCAAAGGATTCAGGGTCTAAGCTGGCACCACCTACCAAAAGACCATCCACATCCTTCATTGACATAAACTCGCCTGCGTTTTTGGGATTAACGCTACCACCATATAGAACGCGAGTCTTGCCCTGATGTTTTGAATTGATTTGGTTGAGAAGGTCCTTGATAAAGGCATGCACCAACTGAGCGTCCTCTGGCGTGGCAGGAGTGCCCGTGCCTATAGCCCAAACAGGCTCGTAGGCTATGTCCAAACTGTCTGTGTATTCCTCTATGCCAGAAAGTGCAAGCCTTATCTGCGTCTCCACAACTTTAAAGGTTAAACCCGCCTCCCTCTCTTCCAACTTTTCACCCACACACAAAACAGGTCTTAACCCAGCTTTCAAACAAGATATTACCTTTTTGTTTATAAGCTCGTCAGACTCCCCAAATATCCATCTTCTCTCTGAATGCCCTACTATCACGTAAGACACTTCCAACTCCTTTAGCATCTCAAGAGATACCTCTCCAGTATAAGCACCTTTGGCTTCGTAGTAGCAGTTTTGAGCACCCAGCTTTACAGAACTTCCCTTTAAGGCATCTTTCACCACGCACAGAGAAGTAAAGGGTGGGCAAAGGAGTATTTCCCTATCTTTTATACCTTCCACAAGCGGTAAGAACTTCTGAAGATACGCCAGAGACTGCGAAGGCGTGAGGTTCATCTTCCAGTTTGCGGATATGAGCTTCATCTTACTTTATTATCCCACAAAAACACTCAATAGTCAAGAACGTTCTTCCTGTATCTATTCCTCACCTCTTGCCTCATCCTCTCACTTATCGGAGTTACACACTTGATTTGCCTCTGCTCAA
>JANWYC010000053.1 GCA_025057245.1 Aquificaceae bacterium
TTATCTCTTCATCCATTCTCTTCGTGCCCTCCGAGACAACTTCAATCACTAAAAGTGGGGGCTTTCTTATGTAGTCCTCCTCAAAGCCCTCGCATATTACGGACAAGTCAGGTCTTACCACGGTGTTTTCTGAGACAATCCAATCCACTTCAACCGCACCTACGCACTCACACTCCCCTTCAAGCAGTTCTCCTATATGCCTTACTAAGTTAAACAGAACCATTTGATGAAGTAGCCTCGGTGATGCCATGGCGTATGGGATGCCTTCCAAGAGCTCCCAGTCTCCTTGCCACTTTTGGTAATCCTCATAAGTGTAGTGTGGCAGGTATTTTAGCTTCATATCTACCTCCAGACCTTTTCAAGCTCAAGGTTTATCTTACAGCCTTTCAGCTCAAGCTCAAGACGGTCTTTTAAGACAAAAGCTCCATAAGTGTTCTCAAACAGCTTCCAGTCTTTTTTCTCAGGATAGACCAAAAGGTAATACTTCACACCCTGAGCTTGGTACAGCTCAAACTTTATCTCTTCATCCATTCTCTTCGTGCCCTCCGAGACAACTTCAATCACTAAAAGTGGGGGCTTTCTTATGTAGTCCATTGGCTCTTCACAGAGAACCACAAGGTCCGGTCTAACCACCGTGTCTTCTGAAATCACCCAGTCAAGCTCACCAACGCAAAGACAAGGGCAGTCCTCCTTTTCAAAAAGCTCTTCCAAGTGCCTGAAGAGAAGAAAGACAAGCCTTTGGTGAGTATAAAGGGGTGATGCCATGGCGTATGGGATGCCTTCCAACAGCTCCCAGTCTCCTTGCCACTTTTGGTAGTCCTCGTAAGTGTAGTGTGGCAGGTATTTTAGCTTCATCGGTCTATCTCTCCTACCACTGGGTCAAGACTTGCCAGTATGGCAACCGCATCCGCTACCACTCTATCTTTCATAAGCTTTGGATAGACGCAAAGGTTGTACATAGAGCCGGGTCTTATCTTTACCCTGTAGGGCTTTACACCGCCCGTGGAATAAATGTAAAAACCCAGTTCACCGCGGGGGTTCTCACCAGAAGAGTATATCTCGCCCTGTGGCACTTTCAGACCTATGCCGTCAAGGGGGAGCTTGAGCTTTTTGGGGTCGGGCGACTCTGCGAAGAAGGGGGCATCCTTACCCATTCTCTCAAGAGCGTTTACGCACTGCTCCACTATCCTCAGGCTCTGCCTCATCTCCTCAAGCCTTACCAAGTATCTGTCGTAAACATCACCGTTCTCGCCTACCGGCACGTCAAAATCTACCCACGGATAGGCATCGTAAGGTTCAACCTTTCTCACGTCGTAAGGCACGCCAGAGCCTCTGGCTACAGGACCAGTAAGACCGTAGTAGTAAACCTCCTCCTTGCTTATAACACCAACACCCACGTTTCTCCTTAGCCATATACGGTTTCTGCTAAGTATGGTTTCCCACTCTTTCAGCTCTTTTGGAAACCTCTTTACAAAAGCCTTTATAACCTCCAGAGCTCCCTCTGGAAGGTCCATGCGCACTCCACCAACTCTGGTGTAGGATATGGTTAGTCTTGCACCAGTTATGCCCTCTATTATGTCCATGAGCTTTTCCCTTTCCTTGAAGGCGTAAAGGAATATGGTTAGAGCTCCAAGGTCCAAGGCGTAAGTGCCAAGCCACAGAAGGTGAGAGTTTATCCTCTGAAGCTCCGACATCATGGTTCTTATGTATTTTGCCTTCTCCGGCACCAAGTCCTCCACGCCAAGAAGCCTTTCCACAGCCACCACCCACGCCTGATTGGAACAAAGAGCGGAGAGATAGTCCATACGGTCCGTGTAGACCAAAAACTGGTTGTACATTTCGTTCTCAGCCAGCTTTTCCACTCCCCTGTGTAGTTGACCCAGTATTACATCGCACTGATAGACCCTTTCACCCTCAAGGTCAAACAGAAACCACATAGTGCCGTGAGTGCCGGGGTGCAAAGGTCCCCAGTTTAGAACTATTTGAGCCTTTTTCTGAAGCCTTCTTTTCTCCGTTGTCTCAAGGTCTTCTAAGGTGGGCACGGGCGTGTGCATCCTGTCGTAGTTCATAAGACCCCGAAGGTTATCACCCCAAAGAACTTCGTTCAGAGAAGGTAAGTATTCGGTGGCGTAGCCTTCCAAGGGGAAGTCTTTCCTCAAAGGATAGTGTTGGTAGGTCTCCCACATAAAGGCACGCACCAAGTTTTCGTGCCCCTCGTACTGGATGCCAAACATGTCGTAGCACTCGCGCTCCGCCCACTTACCTGCAAACCAGAGCTTTTCCACTGAAGGTAGAACTCCGTCAGTCCAAGTTTTTACCGCCACTCTTTTTCTCTCGTCAGTGTTGTAAAGGATGTAAAAAGCCTGAAACCTTGGCTTTTTGTCAGGAAAGTCCACCACCGAGTGGTCTATGAAGAGCTTGTATCCCTTTTCCTCCTTTAGAGTTTTGAGAAGTTCTATAAGCTTATGTTTTGGCACGTGAATGGCGGTAAAAGTGGGCTTTTCCTCTACCTCTAAAGCCTCAAACCTATTCTTTAGCTCTACAAACTCTTCTCCCTTTGCCCAAGGCATGTTAGACTCCTCTACAGGCTTTCTTCTTCATACTGCCAGTTAAGAGCTCCCTTTCTCCAAGCGTACAGAAGCCCATAGGTCAGGATTAGAATAAAGAGAAACATCTCCACAAAGCCAAAGATACCCAAGTATCTGTAAACCACCGTCCAAGGGAAGAGAAAGGCAGCTTCTATGTCAAAAAGAAGCAGGAGAAGACCCAAAAGGTAATAACCCTGATGGAATGTGGATTGAGCGGACTTGTCGTAGAGCGGAACGCCACACTCGTAAGGGTAATCCTGATAGGCATCGGAAGACTTGGGTCCGAGAAGCTTGTTAACGAAGACAAAGACTAAAGCAATAGCAAGCATCACACCAAAGAAGATGAGCAAAGCCAAGTAACCCATGCATTCACCTCACAAAAAGGTTATCCGCAGAAAGGCTAACAAAGTTCCATAATATTATAGGCACCGCACCCAAAAGGACAACACCTACAGCAATTAGGATGAGCAGTGACCTTTCTAAACCTGACGCATTCAAGCCTAAACCTCCGTTCACTTCCTTCATAAACATAAGGGCGGTTATCCTCAGGTAGTAGCCAGTGGATATGCCCGTGGCGGCAATCATAATAAAGGCAAGCCACCAAAGACCTTCAAAAGAAAGAGCCATGAACACCAAGGCTTTGCCTACAAAACCTACCGTGGGTGGCACCCCCAAAAGGGCAAGTAGGATAACCATAAAGGAAAAGGCAAGCCACGGCGCTGAAAACCTCATGCCAGAAAACTGCTCCAACCTGTTTTCCCACCCGGGCACCTTTTCCAAGAGCGCAAGCACTATAAAACTACCAAAGCCCATAAGAGAATAGGCAAGCAGGAAGTATATAACCGCCTTAAGACCAATAACCTCAGACACCGATATACCAGCCATGATGTAGCCTGAGTGTGCTATGGAAGAGTAAGCTAAGAGCCTTTTTACATCCTTTTGCACCAGAGCTACCAAGTTGCCGTATATCATGGTTATTGCGGATATTACTCCTACGGTGGTTATCCACGCGTAGGAAAAGTGCTCCTGCACGTAGGGCATGAGCCTTACCACGGGTGCAAAGAAGGCTAACTTCCCAACAGATGCCATGTAAGCAGTTATGGGCGTAGGCGCACCCTGATAGGCATCTGGAAGCCAGAAGTGAAAGGGCACCGCACCTATCTTTATGGCAAAGCCTATTAGAAACAGCACAAGACCAAGAACCAAGAAATACTGGTTTTGACCCACATGGGTCAGTATGTACCTCAGGTCAAGAGAGCCTGAATAGAGATACATGAAGCCTGCGCCGTAAGAAGCAAGGGCAATAGACAAACCACCTAACATAAGGTATTTAAGAGCTCCTTCCTTTGAATTAAAATCAGACCTGAGAAGTGCGGTAAGTATGTAGAAGGATATGGAAACCGCTTCAAGAGCCACGTAAAGCACCACCAAGTTGTAAGAAGAGACTAAAAACATCCCACCCACAAGGGCGAAGTTCAGTATGTAGTAAAACTCACCAAAGAGAGACCTTTTACTCTTGTAGTAAGTGTAGGTAAAGCCTAAAAGCAAAAGGGTAAGCAAGAGCATAAAAGCCTGCATAAGGCTTGAAAACTCATCCCTCCTGTACAACCCGTAGAAGGTCTCCCCCTTTGCTCCCCAGTTAAACACCAGAAGAAAAATGGCTATGAGATAACCCACAAGGCTTACGCTTACCGCAAGGGCGTGGTTTATCCTCCTCTGAAGAAGGTCAAGACTAAAGAGTGTAAAACCCGTAAGAAGAACCACCATTTCTGGTAGCAAGAGTTGTAAGTTAGGTAATTCCAGCCTTATAAACTGTTCCATCTTAGCCCCCCACCTTTAGGATTAGGTATTGCAGGAAGTTTTGTATGTAAGGGTCGTAAAAGGCAAAGAAAAGGAAGGGTAGAAAACCAACCATAAGCATAGGTACAACCATCAGCAGGAAGGCGGTAAGCTTAAAACCTCTAAGGTCGGTAAAGTGTATTAGTCTACTCTCCTCCTTTGCGTCAAGATACAGAGTTTTGAGAAGGTAAAGCACGTAGACCGCACTGAAGAAGGCACCCACTACAACCAAGAAAGCCAACAAAAGCGTGTACTCCCTTGCACCTACTATGGTTAGGAACTTACCCCAGAAGGAAGAGCCACCCGGCAGACCCATGGAAGAGAAGCCCGTAATGGCAACGAGAATTGCAAAGACTGGCATAAACTTTATGCTACCTCTGAGTGCCTGCATGTTAAAACTGTGAAGCCTGTTGTATATAAAGCCTGCCATCATAAACAGAGCGGAGGAAGTAAGACCGTGAGCGAACATCTCAGTAATGCTTGCTCTAAGACCCTCTACGTTAAGCAAAAACATACCCGCCACCACAAAACCCATATGACTAACGGAGGAGTAGGCAACAAACCTCTTCACGTTACTCTGGCTTATGGTAAACCACGAAGCAAAGACTATGGTAAGAATGCCCCAAAGAACCATGATAGGCATTAGGAAAACGGAAGCTTCTGGGAAAAGCCCTATGTTAAACCTTAAAAGAGCATAAGTGCCCATCTTGAGCAGTATGGCGGCGAGCACCACAGAACCTGCGGTGGGAGCTTCACCGTGAGCGTCGGGAAGCCAAGTGTGAAAAGGTACTATAGGCGTTTTTACCGCAAAGGCTATTAGAAAGAACAGGAACATAAGAACTTCAAACTCAAGGCTGTATTGGTTGTTTATTAAGTCAAAGTAGTTAAAGGAAAAGTTGCCAAACTGTCTGTAGTGAACTACCGCTATGCTTACTATGCCTAAAAGCAAGAAAAGAGAAGAGACAAAAATGTATATGAAGAACTTGTATGCGGAGTACATCCTGAGCTTGTAGCCCCATATGCCTATCACAAAAAACATGGGGACGAGGGTTAGTTCATAGAAGACGTAAAACACCATAAGGTCAAGGCTTGCAAAGACACCGATGAGAAAGGTTTCTGTAAGCAAGAACCATATGTAGTATTCCTTGAGCCTGTGGCTAATCTGATGGTCTCTGGTGGACCAAAGTATGGCGGATAGGGAGACTAGAGTGGTAAGAATATACATCACGTAAGAAAGTCCGTCAAAACCCAAGTGGAAGCTAAGCCCCAGTTCAGGAACGAGAGTATACCTTTCCTCAAACTGAACTCTATGAGCCCTTGAGAAATCAAAGAAGAGAAGGGAAAGAAGGGAAAGGACGAAGACCAAAAAGCTAACCACAGAAGCAACCCACTTAGAGAGCTCTTCCCTCAAAAACAGGATTATCAGACTACCCACTAAGGGTAGCAACATGCTCACAGATGCAAAGGGAAAGCCTTCCATAGTCTCACCTCATCTGGTATAGGATTACACCCAATATAAAGACCACGCCCAAAAGTAGAAAGCTAACGTAGTTGTTAAGAAGTCCCGTTTGTATGTTTCTTGCCTTTTTACCAGACCAGTAAGAAAGCTTAGCCACGCCGTTAACGAAAAGGTCCACGAGCATCACATCCAACTTCATCCACAAAAACTTCACCACCTTAAAGTAGATAAAGTTCAGAAGATTTATAAAACCATCTATCAAAAACCTGTCTCCCAGCACGAAAAGCGCCTTAGAAAGGTTCATGTAGCCCCTTGCAAAACCTCTGTGGTACAACCTCTCCGTGAAGAACTGCTCTTTGAGAGTGGTATGCAAAGGCTTTAGACTCTCGTAAGCCCTTCTCGGGTCTATCAATCCCTTCACATACACCAAATACGCAAGCCCTATGCCACTCAAACCTACCAACACTGACATCACAGCTATGTTCACGTGCAACTCCTTCTTCACCCCCATCACGCTCCCATACCAACCTTCAAAAAAACCTGCCACCACAGACATCACACCAAGCACTACCATGGGCACCACCATCACACCACTGCTCTCGTGTGCTTCCTCCTCGTATTTCTGTCCCTCCCCGTGAAATACTACAAACCCTTCCCTGAAAATGTAGTAGGCGGTCAAAAAGCTTACTACTGAAGTTAACACTCCCCAGAAAAAGCTAACTTCGTACGCACTGGCTATTATCAGGTCCTTGCTCCAAAAGCCTGAAAAGGGAAATATGCCAGCTAAGGCTAACGCCCCAACGAGAAAGCTTCCATAGGTTATGGGCATGTGCTTCTTTAAACCGCCCGTCTGGTATATGTCATACACATGATGGTGAAAGGCGTGTATTACTGAACCTGCGGAGAGAAACAAAAGTGCCTTGAAGAAGGCGTGTGTGGTAAGGTGAAACATCGCCCCTGT
>JANWYC010000054.1 GCA_025057245.1 Aquificaceae bacterium
CTTTGCTCTATGATTTATGTCTTTGAGCTTTAGCCCATTTCCAAAGTTATCAAGCACAAAGGAACACTCCTCAGCGGTTTTAAGCTCGTCTATTTTCATAGGCTTTGCTATTTCCAAAGGTTTTGGTCTTTTGCACTGTTTGAAGGATGCAAGACTGAGCCTTTCCCACCTTTCCACTTTATGCTCAACCTTTGAAATGTCTTTGAAACCTCTTTCACAAATAAGAGGGACGAGCCTAACAGCACCAGCTTGACTTACCCTGTCTATGATTTCTTCCATCAGACGCATGTCCAAAGGTAAACACTGATATAGAATCACTTCAGGCTTAGGTAGTGAGGTGTCCAATTCCCTCTGTATGGCGCATACCGCCCGGTCTTTACCTATCCTATCTATACGCGTCAAAAAAAGCCTCCCTTCCCAGAAAACCTCAAGGCTATCGCTCTCTCTTAACCTCAGAGCTTTGAGATGCTTAAATTCAAATCCGGATATTATTAGAAAAAAACCCTCCCTTTCACTACCTATAAGCCTTTCCATAAAAAACGCGGGAGAACCCCGCAGGAGTGGGTTTACTTTATAGACTCCCTAAGCTCTTTGGCTGGTCTAAAGCTTACCACTTTTCTTGCAGGTATCTTTATCTCTGCACCAGTTTTGGGGTTGCGACCTTTCCTCTCAGCTCTGTTCTTGACTGAGAATATGCCAAAGCCTGGCACTGGAACCCTTTCGCCCCTCTTGAGGGCGTCTGAGACTGCCTGCACTGATGCCTTTAGAGCGGCTTCCGCCTGCTTTTTGGTAATGCCTGCTCCTTTGGCTATTGCTGAAACAAGCTCTGCCTTCGTCATGGTGTTCCCTCCTTAAGAGTTTTAAGCATCTTATAATCATATACCAAGTCAATTTAAGATGCAAGAAAAAAGTGAGGTTTTCCGCTATGAAAAGTTTAGTTTTTGCTATTCTTGCGAGCCTTGTGTGGGGCACCGCACCGGTGTTTTTTAAACTTGGTATGAAAGGTGATATAGCTCCTCTGAATGCACTGGTCTTTCACAATCTATCCGCTTTTCTTCTAGCTCTGGTCTTTGCTCTGCTTACTGGTGCCAAGTGGGACTACCCTTTAAAGGATTTAATTCTTATCGTAGCTGGCGGTATAATGTCAGGCTTTTTGGGTCTTTTCTTCTTTTTCAAGGCGGTTAGAGAGGGTGAAGTCTCTGTAGTAGCTCCATTAGCCTCCACTTCACCTCTCTGGGCTTCACTGATTGCCTTTTTCCTTTTAAACGAACCTTTCAGCTGGCTCAGGTTCTTTGGTATACTTCTGGTGGTATGCGGTATAGTTCTTATAAGCCTTTCCTCTGGAAGGTAGTCTTAGCCTCTCTCACGGGCTTTATGCTTTACCTTCCCTTCTCAAAATACGAGCTCTGGTTTTTAGTCCTTCCAGCCTTTATGTTGCTTTTTAAGTTCAGAGAAGGATACTTCTGGTTTTTCTCTGGGTTTGTTTTCTTTTCCCTATCCCTGAGATGCGCAAGCGTAGCCGCCGTGGAATTTGGTGAAATACCAACAGTCTTTTTCTATCTTCTCTTCTTACCTTTTGTTTTGTTTATGAGCCTGTATCAGTTCTACGCACCGTTAAAGCTCTGGCGGACCTTCCTGAAAAATCAATCTTGGACACTGCCTTTTATTTACGTTCTCTTTGAAATCCTACGCTCCCACTTCCCTTACGGCGGATTTCCGTGGCTCGTGGTGGGTGAGCTTTCTGTATACATCCCAGTGATAAGGGATAGCCTTTTGTATACGCAGGTATACATGCTTAGTCTTCTGCTGATAGCCACGGGCTTTCTACTTGTAGAAAAAAGGCTTAAAACCCTCGTGGTTATGTGGCTTCTTTTTACCCTTTTTGGAGTTTTTGCCATAGAAGAGAAGGAGAAGAAGCTTCTGGAAGCTAACAGCCTGAGAGTTGCCCTGATACAGACCGCAGTTCCACAAGGGGATAAGTTAGACAGAGAATCCTTTCGTAAACACGCCCCTTCCATCCTCCAGATGGTAGAGCAGGCTATTGCAATGAACCCAGAGCTGATAGCTCTTCCAGAATCCGCCCTGCACTTTTTATACTCTGATGAAGGGGATGAATACCTGATAAAACTAAAAGAGCTTAGCTACAAAGCACCCATACTCGTTGGTCTTGTGGACATAAGAGAAGGAATGAAACCGTACAACTCTGCGTATTTACTCAAAGATGGTTATGCGGTGGACTACTACGACAAAGTTAGACTTTTTCCAATTGGTGAATACATGCCGTGGCCCTTTGGCTTTCTTAAAGAGCTCTTTCCTGCCATATCTGGTCTGGATTACGCTTCGGGTGAGCGTCAAAAACCATTACAATATAAAAATATGATGATAGCCACACCCATATGCTTTGAGGTTGCCTACTACGGGCTTGTAAAGAAACTGTCAGAAGAGGCTAACCTTATAGCAGTGCTTACCAACGACGGGTGGTTTAAAGACTCTGACTGCACTCACCAACATTACCTTTGGGCAAGGGTTAGGGCTTTGGAGAACGGTAAGTATGTTCTGTGGGTTAACAACACAGGGGATACGGGTTCTATAGACCCTTACGGAAGAGTTCTGGAAAGAATGCCTTACATGAAAAGGGGTGTGAGCCTTCATGAGGTCAAGCTTGTTCCATAACTTACCCAATGTTCTCTCCTCCATCAGGTTAATACTCAGTCCGCTTACCCTATTCCTCCCTGAGAAAGTTCTACCCAGTTTTTTTTTATCCTGGCAGTCTCCGACGCTCTGGATGGCTTTCTGGCAAGATGGTTAAAGGCTCAAACTGAGCTGGGTAAGGTGCTTGACCCCTTGGCGGACAAGGTTATGCTCCTGTGCGGAGTTATGGTATGTGTTTACAAGCTGGATGCGTTACCCGAATGGTTTCTCTATCTCTCCGTATCCAGAGACCTTTTCCTGCTTTTAGGCGCTGGGTTGCTTACCATGAAAAACAGAAGTGTGCCATCCGCACGGTTGTGGGGTAAGGTTTACACCTTTTACCTATCCTTCCTGATAATACTCTGCCTTCTTGGTGTCTCCGTAGAGAGGCTTTTCTGGCTTGCACCCATATTCCTTATAACTTCGTGGTTGGATTATTCCTTAGTGGGGCTGAGAAGGCTCAAAAGTCAAACTTTCTCCTCAGCCTTATCCTAACCTCACGAGTCTGGTTTGAGTATAACCTTCCTACCATAGAAGCATCAGGGGTTAGCTTTATCTCGCCCCCAGTGTAATTTTCCTTTGGATTTCTAAAGGTGCTTTGCTTGTGTTCCACGGATATTCTGTCTGTCAGGTCTTTGGAGATGACTGCGTTGACACCAGCCTCACCAGTAGGTGATGCTGAAGGGTAAACCCGAAGCTCAAAATCAACTCCTGTCATACCCTTTACTTCCCTTGCAACATCACTCAGTTGGGGTAGCTGAGTCAAAATAGTTTTTGTTACGGGTATAAGTCCTTCGGTGCCACCACCACCCAGAACGAGCCTGGTTAGAACCTCTTTTGTGTCCCTAGGTGGCTCCGAGTTGACCAATACCTTTGGATACTTGGGGTCTCCCTTAAGGTCTATAAGGATGTTGTAGTCTGGTGTGTGTGAAACGAGAGTAAGTTCGATGTTGTTTTTAACGTCAGTGAAAGTAATATGCCCCTTTCTTACGAAAAAGTTTTTATCAAAGTATTTGAGGTTTCCGCCTGTCAGGTGTGCCCTTAGGTCGTAGATTGGTTCGTAAAGGCTTCCACCAATGTTTGCGGACAGCTCTGTGTATACAAAACCTTCAGGAAGGTTTATCTTTAAAGGCTCTGAAGTTTTAACAGTAATATTCAGATGCAAGCGCTTGTATTCCTCCGAGGGAGGTTTCCTTTCCTTAGGACCTTTGACTATGTTAACAAAGCCCGATGTAATAAAGTTGCCCTCTATCTTTGTCCTCTCAGAGTTATGACTCAAAACACCCTTTCCAAAAAGCGTAAGGCTTGCCTTTGCGTTGTCGCCTCTGTAGAAGATGGGAACTTGCCTTACTTCGTAGTTTAGCTTTAAATCCTTTCTTTTTCCAGAAATGTCCGCAAGAATGAGGCTCTTGTACTCCCCAAAGAGGCGAAGACTGCCCCAAAGGTCTTCATCTTTCATGTTTAATTCAAAGTTTCCCCACAGAGGCGTAGCAATGTATCTTGACCTTAGACTAATCCTACTTGATTTTATGCTAAGTAGAGTCCCCTTCTCGTCGTAAGAAAGGTAATACTGAGCTTTGCCTTCTCCTTCAGTCATAAGCCTGCTCTTTGTGAGGTTAAGAAACTTTTCCACGTCAAGACTGCCTTCTGAGAACACCTTAAGCTCTTTCTGATAGCCTACTTTTATACCGCCTTCAGCCAAGCCAGAAACCCTGCCGTTTATACTAAAGGACATATCGCTGTAAGAGCCTTTTTCAAAGTCCAACCTTCCTATAACCTCTCGCCCGAGCATTACGTAAGAGGGTGCTACTTCCACATTGCCAGACTTTCTGCTACCGTAGAGCTTTATTCCTCCCACTTTAACGGTAAAAAGACCATGCTTTATGTTAAAACCATCAAGAGAACCTTCCAGCCGGTCACCCCTTGCGGAGAACTTAGCCTGTATGGGAACTTGAGTTTGGTCGTGTAAAACTTTACCCGAAAGCAAAAGTTCCAAATCCTCCTTCACACCTCTTAGAGAATATTGGGATGCAAGCCTTATACCACGAAGGTTTTCTGAGAAATAGCCCTTAAACTGGTAACTATCTTGAGAGAAGTTATAGTAGCCCTCACCCCTTGTTTCTTTACCCAGACCGTAGGTTAAGTAAACCTTCTCACCTTCCAGCTTTCCTTTAATTTCTCCTTCTGCGTATGAAAGCATCGCAGTTTTTACATCCTTCAACCTGCAGTTAAAAGAGCCAAACCAGCCCTTGTCCCCTTTGAACACATCAAAACTCACAACTGCGTTAAGTGAGTCTTTCTGTCTTGAGACCACACCAGAGAGGTTTCCTGATGCGTTGACTTTGCTACCTTCAACTTTTAAATTCACATAACCTAACAGGTTCTTTGTTTCCACGCCCTTGTAAGAGAGTCCCTTTCCTTCCAAAGAGAGCTTTCCCAAAAAGCTTTTGCTTTTGACAGAACCATTGCCCGAGAGAGAAAAACCCTCACCCGCCATCCTCAGCTTGTACTCATCCCCACTTAGGTTTAACTTGTAGTCCGCGGAGCCGAGAGAAAGGTCTTCGTAGTTTATGTTAAGAACCTTCCCGCCACCCTGCGCATAAAGGCTTCCCTTCTGGTAAGAGAGCTCGCCCTCGTAAGAAAGGGTTGCAGAGAGTTTTTGGTCCTTAATCGCGTAGTTAGAGACAGTAGCCCTACCGCTTATGTTGCTTCCCGAGAAGTCACCTCTATAGTTCAGGCTGAAAGGTTTAAGCGACGAGAACTCAAGACTTCCAGAGAATTCTTTACTGTAGTCTGCGGTGAGCTTAAGGCTTACGGTTTCTAGTATGTTCTGGTCTATCTTTAGGCTTGGTGCGTTAGCGGAGAGCTTAAGCGTTTTCTTGCCTAAATCCACCTCCAGCTCACCGCTTACAGAAGCTAACACATCCCTCTCTACACCAACCAGCTCCCTATCCACCAAAAGACCAGAGAAGTTACCCTTTATACCGCCGTCCTTTAGAGAATACTTGAGCTCAAAGGTGGTGGGTCCGTGCCAAAGCGTAAGCTTTACCTGATTGGCGCCCCTCCATTCCCACAGATAATCTCCAGCAAGTTTTATGTTCTTGTATGCCTTCCTATCCTTAAGTTCTAAGTCCGCATCACCTTCAAAGGATAGTTTTATCCTCGTATATTCCAAAACTCCCTTCAAGTTAAGAGTCCTGTTGTTAAAAAGGAAGTGTTTGCCCTCCAGCGGTAGAACCCTGCCATAGGCTTGAAAACTGCCAGACTTACCCCTCCACACGCCCTTTACTTCCATTTGATACATGTCACTCTTTACATCCGCCTTGTCTACAAAAATCCCATCGCCCATAAGTCTCACCTGATGTGGTAGAATCTCAGCTCTGTGAGCATCCAGACCGCTCATCCAGTATAACTGCGTCTGACCCTTTGAAATCAGGCTACTTCCCCTTAGCTCCACCTCTGGAATAAGAAGGGTTAGGCTCTCTTCCATAGGAAGGTAGTTAGAGGAAAAGTAGAAGCTTCCCACCTTTACACTTAACCTACTGGCTATTTTGGTAAGAAGTGTAAAGTCGTAGTCAAAAGGCTTCTCCGCAGGCGGAGCTTTAGAGACTTCAATAAATCTCAGCTCACCAAACTCTATGTGCCACGGCGTAATGAAAGCTTCCTTAAACAAAAGGTGTAGAGTGGTCTGCTTAGAAGGCACATGCAGGAAGAAAGTTCTAAAGCCTATTCCTCTATCAAAACTTACTCTCAGACCTTCCAAGCTCCATTCCACATTTCTTAGAAACAGATATGGCTTGAGGAAAGTAAAGTAAAAGGCAAGGACTATAAGAAACAAGTAACCCAGCACCCTCATAGCTTATAGCTTAATATAATCTTCAATAACATGGCGTGCGAGAAATTATAAAACTGCCTCCAGCTCGTAAGCTTTTTACTAATTCTTCTGAAGTCAAACTCAAAGCATCAAAGAGCATTTTTGGACAGAGAAATTCTCATGCCCTTTGTAAACCTAAAGGAATCTCGCGGCTTCCATCCTAAAAGGTTTCATCTCTGAGTAGCTCTTCCACTTCCTTATCTTCTACT
>JANWYC010000055.1 GCA_025057245.1 Aquificaceae bacterium
AATCTTCAGGTGCCCGTTATTTCAGTAGGCAATCTGTCTACGGGTGGTAGTGGCAAGAGCTCTCTTGTCAGATATATAGCAAGCCTTTTGAGTAAAAGTTTTCAAGTATGCATACTTTCAAGAGGATACCGTAGAAGAACTAAGGGAACGCTCTTGGTTTCCAGTGGAAGTGGACCGCTACATAGTTGGCAAGAAACTGGTGATGAGCCTTTTATGTTGGCAAGAGTTTTGCCTGGAGTTAGCCTTGTGGTGGACGAAGACCGGTGTAAAGGCGCAAGCTTTGCCCTAAAACATCTAAAGCCAGACCTTTTCCTCCTTGATGACGGCTTTCAGCACAGAAGGGTAAACAGAGACTTAAACATACTCCTTCTTAAGAAAAAAGACTTTTCTGACAGGCTTTTGCCTTTTGGAAGACTCAGAGAACCGCTAAGTGCCATAGAGAGAGCGGATGTAATAGTTCTCTCTTACGCAGAGCTTGAGGATTTTAGATGGAACCATCCCAAAAAGCCCACACTTAGAATGTACAGAGAAAACTGGAGGGTGGTTAGAAGCCTTGACGGTGCGGTTCTCAAAGACTTTTCCCAGAGAAGTTTTACCGCCTTTGCGGGTTTGGGAGACAACAGCCAGTTTTTTAGAACCTTAGAAAGGTTAGGCATTAAAGTAGAGGAGAGACTCAGCCTACCAGACCACTACCACTACCAAGACTTTAGGCTTAGTAGAGACAGACTCTACATTACCACGCTAAAGGATGCGGTAAAGCTTGCACCTTCAGAAAATCTCTTTTACCTTGACTTTGACCTAAAGGTGGAAGGTCTAAAAGAACTTGTTGAGAAGTTCATCGCCAAGAACTTTGTCTGAACTTTACAGCCTCCCGTAAGTCTGGGAAAGGGAAGCTAAAAATTCAGAAACCTTGCTTTCTGGCAAAGCCTTTAACCTCCACTGCCAGTTGTTTTGAACCTTTCCGGGCGTGTTCATCCTGCTCTCCTCCCCGAGCTCCAATATGTCCTGAAGAGGAACGATGCAGTATTTAGCCACTGACATGTATGCAAGCCTTACCATTGCATGACTTATGCTCTCTGGTTTGTATCCAAAATACTCTAAAACTCTACTTCTTGTAAGCTCGTCTATCTCCGAATAAAACCAACCCTTTACGGGCATGGTGTCGTGTGTGGAAGGGTAGACTACGCAGTTGTATGCGTGATTGTGAGGAAGGTGTGAGGAGTTTTTATCAAAGAAGGCAAAGACGAGGACTTTCATTCCCGGCAGTCCGTAGTGTTCTTTGAGTTTTATAACCTTCGTGTCTATAGTTCCCAAGTCCTCTGCTACAAAAGGCATGCGTGGGAATTCTTGCTTTACTTTGTCAAAAAGCTCATAGCCCGGCGCTTCCTCCCACCAGCCATTTTCTGCGGTCTTTTCTCCGTAAGGCACTTGATAGAAGGCTGAGAAGCCTCTAAAGTGGTCAAACCTCACAATGTCAAAAAGTCTCAAGGCATGCCTTATTCTCCGTAGCCACCATTGAAAACCTTGTTTTTGCAGACTCTCCCAGCGGTAGACAGGATTACCCCAGAGCTGTCCAGTTTTAGAAAAGTAGTCTGGTGGAACGCCGGCTACCACCTCAGGTAGTCCACTTTCCCTGAGTTTGAATATGTCCTTGTTAGACCAGACATCCGCACTGTCGTGGGCAGGGTATATGGGTAGGTCTCCTACAAGCCTTATGCCTTTACCGTTAGCATACTCCTTTAACCTCTGCCACTGGCGGAAGAAGACATACTGAACAAACTTCTCTTTTAAGAGCTCTTTCTCTGAAGGCTTATATCCAGATGACCATTTCCACCAAGGCTTTGATTCTTTTTTTCTCAAAACCTTAAATGTTGTGTAGTCCTCAAGCCAGAAGCTATTTTCCTGACAGAACCTCTCAAAGTCCTCATCCACTTTAAAGCGCTCAAAGGCAAGGGAAAGCAGGTTTTCCTTCTGTGAGTATGCCTGCTGGTAGTCTACCCTTTCTGAAGGCTCACATATGGAGCTCTCAAGCACATACCTTTCTATCAAACCATCTTGATACAGAAGCTCTGGGCTTATGAGAACAGGATTGCCTGCAAAAAGCGATGTGGAAAAGTAAGGTGAGTTTCCGTGTTCTAACTGCGTGGGGTTAAGCGGTAAAACTTGCCAGAGTTTTTGACCTGACGCAGATAGGAAGTCTACAAAGCGGTAGGCGGAAGGACCAAGGTCTCCTATAGGAAAGGGGGAAGGTAGAGAGCTTATGTGAAGGAAAATGCCGGCTAACCTTTCCACGTTAAGAAATCACCCTTTCGTATATTTGGTCTATGTTTTTCAGAAAGGCGGATGGGTTTATAACAGCGTCAAGCTCTTCTTGAGTAAGCATACGGGAAACCTCTGGGTCCTGGATGAGGGTTTGTTTAAAGTCTTTGCCCTCTTGCCAGCTTTTCATGGCACATCTCTGAACCATGTCGTAGGCTTTGTCTCTTGGAACACCTTTTTCCATGAGCCTTACGAGAACCTTTGAGGACGCATACAGCCCGTGAGAGAGCCGTATGTTTCTTTCCATGTTTTCCTTGTATACCACAAGACCCTGAAGCATGTGGAGGAAGAGGTCTAACATGTAGTCAAGGGCTATGGTGCTGTCTGGTAGGATAATCCTCTCTGCGGAGGAGTGGGATATGTCCCTTTCGTGCCACAAGGGGATGTTTTCTAAGGCTACCATAAGGTTTGCTCTTATAACCCTTGCAAGTCCACAGAGCCTCTCCGCATGTATGGGGTTTTTCTTGTGAGGCATGGCGGAGGAGCCTCTCTGACCTTCTGTGAAAGGTTCAGAAAGCTCAAGCACTTCTGTTCTCTGAAGATGTCTTATCTCCACCGCAAACCTCTCTAAGGCGCTGGCGGTAGAGGCGAGGGCATAGAGAACCTGAGCGTGTCTGTCCCTCGGCACTACTTGCGTGGATACTGGTTCTGGCTTTAGACCAAGCTCTTCCAGCGCCAACCTCTCCACTTCAGGGTCAAGGTTGGAATAAGTCCCCACCGCTCCAGAGAGCTTTCCGTAAGATATGTTTTCCAGAGCCTGATAGAGCCTTTCCCTGTTCCTTTCCATCTCCGTATACCATCCAAGGAATTTAAGACCCAGAGTGGTAGGCTCTGCGTGAACCCCGTGCGTCCTTCCCATAACCACGGTGTTTTTGTGTTCTTGTGCCAAGGTAAGCAGTTTTTCCATAACCTTATCAACCGACTTGAGTATAACCTGCAACGCCTCTTTTAGCTGAAGGGCAAGGGCGGTATCCACCACGTCCGACGAGGTAAGACCCATGTGAAAGTAGTTAGAATACTCTGGTATTTGCTCTCCTATGGCGGATACGAAGGAAAGAAGGTCGTGCTTGTATTTTTTTTCATACTCGTTTATACGCTCAACTACCTTTTCATCCACGTAGGTTTTTTCCTCTATTGCTTTCAGGGCATCCGCGGGCACTTTACCCAGCTTATGCCAAGCTCTACAAACTGCAACCTCCACCTTTAACCAGAGCCTGAACTTGTTCAGCTCAGACCAGATGTAGCCCATCTCCTTCCTGGTATACCTCTCTATCATGACCTTCCTCCAGATTTTAGCCTTGCCTCTTTCAGAATATCAAAGGTCTTGCTCGTGCCTATCCTTGATGCACCTAAGTTTATAAAGTTTACCACTTGCTCAAGACTTCTTATGCCACCAGAAGCCTTAACCTTCACTCTACCCTTAGAGAGACTAACTAAAAGCCTCACATCCTCCTCTGTAGCACCCGTGGGAGCGTATCCCGTGGAAGTTTTAACAAACTCCATCCCAGAATCCTCTATCAGTTTTAAAGCCAGCTCCTTTTCCTCCGTGGTAAGGTATGCGGTTTCTATTATAACCTTGCGCACCGTCCCCTCCGTTTCCCTTGCCAGAACTCTCAACTCCTCCTCCACGTAGGATACCATACCGCTCTTGAGAGCGGATAGGTTCATTACAATGTCCAGCTCCTCCGCTCCGTCTTCTATAGCTTTTACTGACTGAAGAACCTTATGCTCCTTATGGTCAAGCCCAAAGGGAAAGGAAACTACGGAGCATACCACCATTTTAGCCCCAGAGAGCTCCTTCGCCTTTTTAACCCAGAAAGGATTAACGCAGACTGCGTAAACACCGCCGTGGAGACACTTACTTATTTCCTCCTCTAACTCTTTTAGCGTGTGATTGGGTCTAAGTATGGAGTGGTCTATAAATTTTGCTATATCCACGAGCTTATACCGTAGGTAAGGTCATGGTATATGGAGAGCAGTGCCTTTGCACCGTCGCCTGCGGCGGTTATTATCTGCTTTGCAAAGATGTTGGTGCAATCGCCCGCAGCGTATACTCCATGTTCAGATGTTCTGTTATTACAGTCTATTATTATCTCATCCCTGCTCGTAGTAAGAACGCCCAGAGACTTGGCAAGTTCTGAGTTAGGTTTTAAACCTATCTCCACAAAAACCCCATCCACAGACAAGCTGTAAACTCTTTTGCGGTCTAAGTCTTCCATGACAACCTCTTTAACCTCCCTTCCGTCGCCCCTTATCTCAAGTAGCCTATGTTTGAGTAGGGTTACTACTTTAGGATTGGAGAGCACCTTCTCCTTTAACACTTCATCCGCCTTGAACTTGTCTGATATTTCTGAAATGTAAACCCGAGTGGCATACTTAGAAAGCTGTTCAGCCGCCTCAAATCCTGAATTTCCACCACCAACCACTATTACCTCCCTGTCCTTGAAAAAAGGTGCATCGCACGTATAGCAGTAAGAAACACCCTTTCCTATATATTCCCTCTCCCCCGGCACATCCAGCTTTTTATGCTCCGCACCAGTGCAGAAAAGCAAGGTTTTAGAAGCAAACTCCTTCCCCGACAGCGTTCTTACCAGAAAGCCTCCCTCAGTTCTGCTCACCTTTACTACCTCATCTAAAACAGGCTTAACGCCAAGCTTTTCCATCTGCTCCATCATCCTCTGAACGAAGAGAATACCGTCAACCAGAGCATAACCCAAGTAGTTTTCTATCTCACCAGCCTTTATAACCTGACCCCCCACATCCTTGGCAATGAGGACAAAATCCATCCTCTTTCTCTGAGCGTATATGCTGGCGGATATACCCGCAGGACCGCCTCCTATGATAATAAGCTCGTGCATAGATTTATAGTATAAGACACTTTCACGTATCCTTGTGATTGAGATAAGTTTTACAATCGTGCAACGCAGATGCGTTCGGGAAGTTGAAAAAGCAAAGAGAATACTCCTCCGCTCGACTACTGCAAAAGGGGGCTTTGCAAGCGGAGGGCTTATATCAATAAATACAGGACAGACAACTATAATAAAACTTAACTCAATGCCATGAAATACTTTCCTATAGGTGTAGCGGGTCATGTAGACCATGGGAAGACCTCTCTAGTGAGAGCTCTGACTTCCATAGATACGGATAGACTGCCTGAAGAGAAACTTAGGGGCATGAGTATAGATATAGGTTTTGCCTTTCTTGACTTTCCACAGAGAGGATTAAGGGTTGAAGTGATAGACATCCCAGGGCACGAAAGGTTTATAAAGAATGCCATATGCGGGCTTGCGGTTGTGTGGGGAGTGTTGCTGGTGGTGGATGCGTCAGAAGGCGTCATGCCTCAAACGGTGGAGCATCTTAAAGTGGCTAAGAGCTTTGGGATAGAGGAAATTCTCGTGGCACTTACCAAGTCTGACCGCGTGGACGCAGAGACCATTGAGCTTGCAAAAGTGGAAGTTTTGGAAGTTTTCGAGAGAGAGGGATTCAAAGCCTTTGGACTTTACGCAGTCTCTTCTCTAACCGGCTATGGCATAGACGATTTAAAGGAAGGTCTGGGAGCTTACGCGGAGAAAAACTTAAGGAAGGCGGAGGATGACCTTTTTAGGTTTTACGTGGACTCCGCCTTTAGCGTCAAGGGTTATGGAACGGTTTTGAGAGGAAGTTGTGTTTCTGGAAAGGTTGTGGAAGGTGATACAGTTTATCTTGAGCCTTTGGGCATTAAATGTAAAGTTAGAAAGATGCAAAACCATGGAATCTTCGTAAAAGAGGGCAGGGCAGGAGAAAGGCTTGCCATTAACGTGTCAGAGCTTGAACCAAAAGAGGTTCAAAGGGGATACTTTCTCACAAAAGGCATAAGGACGTCAAACAAGGTTATTGCAAGATTGCAGGTGGCACCAAAGGGTTTGTGTTATGCCTTCCTTGGGATGTGTGAAGTAGCCTTCCACTACAGGCTTTTGCACGATGACATATACTTGCTGAGGTTATCAGAACCTGTGCCCGCAGTAAGGGGAGATGTGGGTCCAGTGCTTAACTCTGAAGGCGAGTTGGTGAGTCAGTATGAAATAATCCATCCCTTGCCCTTCAGAACTTCAAAAAAGTTCATAAGAGAGCACCTTGCGATGCTAATGGAAAAGCCTTTGGAATACTTGCTTCTTGAAAGAGGAGTAAGAGGTCTTACCGCCGAAGAGTTGTTTTCCCTTTTCGGTCGCGCTGTGGCACTACCACAAGGTGTGAAGGTTGGTGGAAAGTTTTACCATCCACAGAGTCTTGAGGAGCTATCTGATAGGATAAAAAGCCTTCTGTCAGAGAGGGCTGGTATTCTACCTATTTCAGAGCTTAAATCAAGGCTTGGAATATCAGAGGAG
>JANWYC010000056.1 GCA_025057245.1 Aquificaceae bacterium
CAAGGTTATTATAAAGAGCTTTTAAGTAATGATAGTATAGGAATGATCGTGAGGTGAGTTGAGGTTATGGTCATGTAGAGTAGGTTATGTGGATGGGTGGTGAGTAGGGGGTTTGAGATGTTATGGAGGATATTGAAGCTTTTATTGGGCACAGCAGTGACAATCATTAGTTCGACTGACTTTAACTGCTTAAGGTTGACGTAGGAAGACTAAATCCGTGTAAAAATTCAGATAAAATGTTTTAACATGGAGAGGCTTATAGACTTGTGGATTAAAAGCCTCAGTAAGACTAAAAGCCATAGGACGCTAATTACTTACAAAACATGTGTAAGCATGCTACAAAACTATGTGGGCAAGGAAGAAGTCTTGGATATAGACCCAAAGGTTTTGTATGCTTACGCGGACGCTTCAGAGCTATCTCCCTCCTCTTTACTAACCCATCTATCCGCAATAAAACACTTCTACAAGTTTGCCTTTAGAAGGGGCCGGCTCAGTAAAGAGAACTACTCAGAAATTGAATCTGTGATAGAAGACATAAGAGAGGAACTCTCTAGCACTAAACCACAGAAAGCACCCAAAGCGCTCGCTAAAGAAGAGGTTAAGAGAATACTCGAGTGTGTTAGGAACACCAAATACGAACGCGTTTATAGTCTGCTTCTATACAGCGGTATAAGACTTTCTGAATACGCTCAGCTTAGGAGGGAATACTTCCAAAAGGATGAAGATAGCATACACTGGCTCAGGCTTCCTGCGGAGGTTACCAAGAGAAACAAGGAAAGGCGTGTTCCTATAATAGGTCCTACAAAAGAAGAGACCATGGAGATAAACCAAAACCTTCAAAGGTGGCTTCAGGAGGAAGAGAGCATAAAGGTAAAAACTGGTTCACTTCAGGTCTTTACCAACCGTCTGTCTCAGAAAATAGGTATTCCCTTCTCTGTTCATAGCTTTAGACATACATACATAACAAACCTTGTTAATGCAGGATTTCCCGCAGAAGTTGTCAAAGAGTTTGCAGGACACTCTAACGTAAAGACCACTATAGACATATACTACCGCTTTAGCTCCGAGAGAGCTAAAAGCCTCGTGTATGAATTTCTCAGATGAAGTTTTTCGTCTTTACCATATTTCCTCAAATCGTGGAGTGCTACGCAGGTTATGGCATAGTAAAGCAGGCTATAAAGAAAGGTAAACTTGAACTGCATACTGTGGACATAAGAAAGTTTGCCCATAAGGGACAGGTTGACGACGTTGCCTACGGTGGTATGCCGGGCATGGTAATTAAGCCAGAACCCGTTTTTAAAGCCTACGAGGACGTGGTAAAGAACCACGGGAAGCCTTACACCATAATACCTCAGCCTTGGGGTAAGAGGTTAACTCAGGAAGACATGGACAAGTTTTCAACATTTGAAAGTCTGGCGGTTCTGTGTGGTAGGTATGAAGGCTTTGACGAAAGGGTTAGAACTTTAGCGGACGAAGAGTTTTCTCTTGGAGATTTTGTTATATCCGGTGGTGAGATTTTTGCACTTACTCTTTTGGAAGGCGTAGCCAGACTTCTTCCAGATGTTCTGAGCGAACCAGAAAGTCTAAAAAGAGACTCCTTTCGCAGATGGCTTGGAGCTCCAGTATACACAAGACCCCCAGAGTTTAAAGGAATGAAAGTGCCAGAGGTGCTCCTCTCGGGCAACCACCAGCTCATAAAACTCTGGGAGCTATGGCATTCCATAGAGAGAACTTACAAACTAAGACCTGACATAATTCCCAAGGATATGAACCCCTTTGAGAGTTTCCTCCTATACCTTATAATGAGGGGCAAGAGCTTTGAACAATGGTTAGAGGAGGTGGGACATGAAGGAGCTTTTAAAAGCCTTCAGAGCATGCAACTATCTGGCGGTGGGTATGATATACCTGAAGGAAAACCCACTGCTGAAAGAACCTCTCAGGAAGGAACACCTTAAAAAAAGACTGTTGGGACACTGGGGTGCAAGCCCTAACATAAGCCTTGTTTACCTTTTTACCAGCTACATGCTCAGAAAGTATCCCTTTGACGCTGTTCTTGTGGTAGGCCCTGGGCACGGTGCGCCGGGATACATAGCACCCCTATACTTGGAAGGCACTCTTAGCAAGTTCTATCCAGAGTTTTCTCAAGACGAGAAAGGTATGAAAAGGCTTTTTAAAGACTTTTCCTTCCCCGGCGGTTTGGGTAGCCACTGCACTCCAGAACTTCCAGGCTCTATACAAGAGGGTGGAGAATTGGGCTACAGCCTTTCCCATGCCTTTGGTGCAGTCTTTGACAATCCTAACCTGTTGTCAGTAGCCATAGTGGGTGACGGAGAGGCGGAGACTGGACCTCTGGCAACCGCTTGGCACTCCAACAAGTTTTTAAACCCCGAGAGAGATGGTTTGGTGCTTCCCGTTCTCTCTCTCAATGGCTACAAAATAAACAATCCTACAGTGCTTTCAAGACTGCCCAAAGAAGAGGTGCTAAGCCTGTTTAAAGGCTACGGCTATGAACCTATGTGGGTGGAAGGCGAGGAAGTCTCCGAGGTCTTTGACCTGATGCTTCAGACCATGGAAAGTGCCTTTGAGAGGTTGATGGATATAAAGGCAAACCCTAAGGGAAGACCAAAACTGCCCATGATAGTCCTTAAAACGCCTAAAGGTTGGACTGCGCCCAAAGAATACAAAGGAAAGTACATAGAGGGCTACTGGAGGTCTCATCAGGTGCCTTTTACCGATGTTCACGAAAACCCAGAAAGCCTCAAAATTCTTGAAGAATGGCTCCTGAGTTACAATCCAAGAGAACTCTTTGACGAGGTAGGGAGACCAAACATAAAGGTGGAGGAGATATTCCCCCAAGAGGGGAGAAGGCTCGGAGATACACCCTATGCCAACGGCGGTTTACTCAGAAAACCTCTAATACTGCCACCGCCAGAAAAGTTTCAGGTAGAACGCTTCAGCCTACATAGTAATACACTACCTTTAGGATACTACCTTAGAGAAGTGCTAAGAGAAAACCCAGAAAACTTTAGGGTCTTTGGTCCTGACGAGACCGCTTCTAACAGACTGCACCCCACTTTTGAGTTTGGAAAGGTATGGATGGCAGAAACATTGCCAGTTGACGAAGACGAGGGATACCTAAGCACTACGGGAAGGGTTATGGAAATGCTCTCCGAGCATACAGTAGAAGGCTGGCTGGAGGGATACATACTCACGGGCAAACACGGAATCCTAAACACCTATGAAGGCTTCGCACCTATCATAACTTCCATGGTGAACCAGTTTGGAAAGTGGCTGGACATAAGCCAAGACGTGCCGTGGAGAGCTCCCCTAAGTTCTCTTAACCTCCTACTCACCTCCGTAGTATGGCGACAGGACCACAACGGCTTTACCCATCAAGACCCAGGGTTTATAAACAGCATAGTAGATAAATGGCCTAACGTGGTGAGACTGTACTTCCCCTGCGATGCCAACACCCTTTTAGCTACCGCCCACATATGCCTCAACTCTACAGACAGGGTAAACATAATAGTTGTGGACAAGCAGGTGCATCCCCAATACTTGAACTACGAGCAGGCTTTAAGCCATGCGGTAAAAGGCTTAGGCATCTTCCACTTTGCCAGCACACATCCAGAACGTGAGCCAGATGTGGTCATAGCCAGTTGTGGTGACATACCTACCAAAGAGGCCATATCCGCAGTATTCTTACTAAGGGAGTTCTTCCCAGAGCTCGCCATAAGGTTTGTGAACGTGGTAAACCTTTTCAGGTTAACCCCAGACACAGAGCATCCTGATGGTCTACCCGACAGGGACTTTGACTCCTACTTTACTACAGAAAAGCCTATAATCTTTAACTTCCACGGATATCCATGGCTTATACACCGTCTCACTTACAGAAGAAGGAACCACAAAAATCTACATGTAAGAGGCTACAGAGAAAACAGAAGGATGGGTATAGACGCCAGCCACCTTCAGCCATTCATGATAGGTAGAGGTGGTATAACCACACCCTTACAACTTGCCATAATAAACCAGATAGACCGTTTCAGCATAGCCATAGACACCATCCAAAGGACACCATCCCTTCAAGGTAAAGGCGGAAAGTTTATAGATCAGCTAAAAGACATGCAGATAAAAGCTCTCAAGCATGCGTACGAAGAGGGCATAGACCACCCGGAGGTCTCCGATGAAAACTTTCTTATCCCTAAACTACGGGAGCTCCTCTCTTAAGTATGCCCTTTTTGAAGAGGACAGAGCCATACTAAGAGGCAGTTTTCAGAGAACCCAAGGCGAGAGTCTTGAAGAGCTCCTTGACAGGCTGAGCCTCTCCTTGCAGACCAAACCTGACTTAGTAGCTCACAGGGTGGTTCACGGTATGGAACACCAAAGCCCTATGCTTGTGGACGAAAAGAGCCTTACGCTTTTAGAGGAGCTCGCCCGCATCAACCCCTTACATAATGCACTTGCTTTAGTGGGCATAAGAAAGAGCCTGACCCTTTTTCCCCACAGCAAACACTACGCCCTTTTTGACACAGACTTTCACGGTAGCATACCACCCTACGCAAGAGTTTACGGAGTAGACTACCAGCTTTACCAAGAGGGCATAAAAAGATACGGTTTTCACGGACTTTCCTATTCCTACCTTCTCAGAAGAGCTAAGGATACCTTAAAAAAGGACAGACCGAACCTTATCATAATGCACTTGGGACAAGGTTGTAGCATCTGCGCAATCAAAGAAGGTCTCTCGGTAGACACTTCCATGGGCTTTTCACCCCTTGAAGGGCTTATGATGGTTTCAAGACCCGGAGACTTAGACCCCGGCGTTATTCTTGAACTCTTGGAAAGAGGCTACTCCAAGGAAAAACTCAAAGAGTATTTATACAAAAGCTCAGGTATAAAGGCAATAGCGGGCGTGTCTAACTTTGAGGAACTCCTCCAAAAGGATAGCCCACAGGCTAAACTGGCACTGGAAGCTTTTATATACAGGTTGTTTAAGTATGTAGGCTCATACTGGTTCGTGCTGGAAGGAAAGGTGGATGCGTTGGTGTTCTCTGGTGGCATAGGTGAAAACAGCCCCATGGTAAGACAGAGGCTATGCTCCATGCTTTACTTCTTAGGCATACAAATAGACCCGCAGGCTAACCAAGAAGGCAAGGAAGTAATCTCGTCATCTCACAGCTCAACAAGAGTGTTGCTAATAAAGACTGACGAAGAGTTGGAAATGGTTCTAAGGTTGAGAGAGCACATACTCTAAGGCTATATCCTCCCCGAATGTTTTTACATCCCTAAGCCTAAGCCTTTTTACATCAGACATTTTTTCCACACCTATGTCTCCCACTCTTTTGCCGTCTCCCATAAGCACGGGTGCTACAAAGACCCAAAGGCGGTCCATCAAACCTTCTTTTATGAAGGAAGTTAAAGTGATAGAGCCACCCTCTACCAAAAGGTGCATAACTTCCATAAAGAACAGCTCTCTTAGCACCTCCGAAAGTTTTAACCTGCCATCCTCCGAAGGAGCAAGGATAACCCTTACGCCCATCTCTTGAAGTCTTTCTATCTTTTCCCTGTCTTCCATTGCAGTTATAAGTATGGTTTGAGCCCTTCCGTCTCTTATCAGCTTAAGCTCCTCTCTTATTCTTAGTTGTGGGTCAAGGACTATTCTAAAAGGTTGTCTTTCCCACTCAAAGGCTCGCACCGTGAGCTCTGGGTCATCTCTCAAAACCGTGTTTATTCCCACAAGCACCCCAGTTGCCTCAGCCCTGAGCCTATGAGCAAAAGCTCTGGATTCCTCCGAGGTTATCCACTTACTCTCGCCAGTGCGCGTAGCCATGGTTCCATCCACGCTCTGAGCCCACTTCAGAGTTATGTAAGGTCTTTTCTGAGTTATATAGGTAAAGAAGTCTTCGTTTATTCTCCGAGCCTCTTCTTGAAGTATACCCACATCCACTTTTATGCCGGCTTTTGTAAGCCTTTCTACGCCTTTACCAGAAACTAGAGGGTTAGGGTCAAGGGTTGCCACGACCACTCTGCTCAAGCCAGCCCTTATTATGGCATCTGTGCAAGGTGGCGTCCTACCGTAGTGCGTGCATGGCTCAAGGGTCACATAAAGAGTTGCCCCCTTAGTTCTCTCACCAGCCTTCTGTATAGCCACCACCTCCGCATGAGGCATCCCAGCCTTCTCGTGGTAGCCTTCGGACACTATTTTGCCATCCTTAACGATTACACAGCCTACAGTAGGGTTGGGATGGGTCAGACCCTTTCTAAGGAGGGCAAGCTCCAGAGCTCTCCTCATAAACCTTTGGTCATCCATCAATCAAAGATGTCAAATATTTCGTCGAAGATAGACTTTTTCCTCTTTTTGTATTTATACTCTTCGTATCTTCTGTATATGTCCGGATGCTCTCTTGTGATAGACCTTAGCTCTTCATCCAAACTGCTCTCCACCCTTTGCATAGCTTGTATTATCTTTGAGAGCTCTCCCTTATCCAACCACAGACCGCCGCAGGAAGGGCACACATCTATCAAGACGCCGTATTTGTTTGCCTCCATCAATTCTACGTTGCCACAACGAGGACATCTCACAGGCTTTCCTCCATGATTTCTTTCATAAGCCTTTCCACTTCCTCCGCAACGTCTTTTAGCT
>JANWYC010000057.1 GCA_025057245.1 Aquificaceae bacterium
AAAGGGAGTTTAAACCCATAAGTTTTTTAGGCAGGGAAAGCTCTGGAAAAAGGAGAAACCTTTGAGACCTCAAGCCTTCCCAACGGTAGAAGTTGGTGTAGGAAAAACTCAGGTTAAAGTAAATAGGTTCTGCGGGGCTAACTTCCTTTAAGTAAAACCACACCTCTGGAAGTCTCTGAAGGGTCTTCCTGTTATCGGGTGATGTGGTGTCGTAAAACCTTCTTAGGTCAAAGCTGAAAAGGAAGTGCTCCTCTTCCCTTTTGTAGCTAAGGTAGGAAGTTGTGTAGGGTATGGTCCTCTCCCGCGTGTCAAGGGAAACATCTTGAAGGAAGTAAGGGTCTGAGAGTAGGTCCGCACCCGCCTTTAGGTCTCCCAAGTCCACATCCCACTTAAGCCTGTATCGATTTTCTCTAAAGCTCCTTGGGTCTCTGCCTTGCCACCACTTACCCGAAGGAACGAGTTCTTTGTAAAAAGACAGGTTTGATGTAATGTCCAACTCTTTCCTTCTGGACTGCCTGTATTCAACGTTAAAACCTTTTGCCTGTTTGTCTCTAAAGTCCACAGTAAAGGTGGCATCCTTGTCCTTTGATATAGCCCAGTAGAAGGGTTGTTGGTAGATAAAGGTGTTGTAGGTGTTGGTTCCTACAGTGGGCGGAAGAAGACCCGACCTTCTCTCTCCCACGGGAAAGAAGCTAAAGGGAAGGTAGGCTATTGGGGCTTTAAAAAGCCTTAAAGTGTTGTTTTTGCTGAAGACATACTTCTGAGAGATGGTAGCTTTTGAAAAACACAGAGTCATCTCCCTTTTCTCAGGCGGGCAAGTGGTTATACTGCCCCCTTCAACGCTGTAATGGGTTTCCTTTTTCTCTATCAACTTTGCGGTAAAGTTAAACTTCTCAAGCTTGCCCTCCGCATCCAAAAAGTAGCCCGTGTTATTACTAAGGTCCAAAAAAGCCTGTTGACCTTTTACTTCAAACTGTCTGTCGGTGGACGTTATAAACACGTTTCCGATGGCATACACCGTTTTGTCTAAAGGACTGTAGACCATGAGCTCTGCTCTTATGTAGTAGTCTTGGTGAAAAACCTCCACATCCCCTTGTGCTATTACAGAGCCATCTGGCAGTTTTTCCAGCGTTCTGGAAAGTATGTTCAAAGAAAAGGAGAAGGAGAAGAGAAGTAGAAGAAAAATAAGGAGCATGAAGATATTTTAAGCTTTTGTGGCCTCCTCAGGAGACTTTGCCCTTTGAAGTATTTTTACCACAACCCACCTTTTGGTTTTTGAAAGTGGTCTGGTCTCCCTTATAACTACCAAGTCGCCCACCCTACACTGGTTTTCTGGGTCATGGGCATGGTATTTCTTACTCTTTATTATGTGCTTTTTGTAAAGGGGGTGAGCTTCTTTTCTGTCCACCTTAACAACCACCGTCTTTTGCATCTTATCACTAACCACCGTGCCTACAAGCTCTTTCCTTCTAAGATGCCACGGTTTCTCCATCACACTTCACCTCTTAACTCTTTTTCTCTAATAATGGTTAAAACCCTTGCAAGCTCTCTTCTGGTGTTTCTTATCTGCATAGGGTTAGGCAAGCTCTCAACCTTTTTCTTTATTCTTAACCTAAGGAGCTCTTTTCTGAGCTCTTGCTCCTTTTTCCTTAAGTCTTCAACGCTTAACTTTCTCAGCTCTTCCACGCTCATCTTTACGCACCTCCAGCCTTTACCAGTCTGGTCTTTATGGGAAGTTTGGCGTCAACAAGCCTGTGGGCTTCTTCCGCTACTTCCTCCGACACGCCAGAGAATTCGTAAAGTATCCTTCCAGGTCTTACCACAGCCACAAAGCCTTCAGGGTCGCCCTTTCCACCACCCATCCTCACCTCGTTAGGTTTTTTGGTGTAAGGCCTGTCAGGAAATACCTGTATCCACACCTTTGCACCCTTCCTTAGAGCTCTTACTAAGGCTATCCTACCAGCCTCTATCTGTCTTTGTGTGAGCCAGCAGGATTCAAGAGCCTGTATACCATACTCACCAAAGGACACCCTATTACCCCTCTGAGCTTTACCTTTTAGAGTTCCTCTCTGAGTCTTTCTAAACTTTGTCTTCTTTGGAGAAAGAAAGGACATGTCTTACACCTCCTTCTCAGCCTTTTTCAGGTCTTCTTCTATCTTCTTCACTATCTCCTCCTTACCACCCTTTAGCACATCACCCTTGTATATCCACACCTTTACACCTAACACGCCGTATTTGGTCTGAGCTACCGCATAACCGTAGTCTATGTCCGCCCTTAGGGTCTGAAGGGGCATCCTGCCCACCAGAAACCACTCAGCCCTTGCCAGCTCCGCGCCACCTATACGCCCCTTTACCTGAACCTTTACGCCCTTTGCACCAGCTTTGAAGGCGTTGTCTATAGCCCTTTTCATAGCCCTTCTATGAGAAACCCTTCTCTCTATCTGCAAGGCTATCTCCTCTGCCGCCAGCTGTGCATCCAACTCAGGCACTCTCACCTCGTCCACGGTTATAACCACGTCCTTTCCAGCGGTTATGTGCTCTATGTCCTTCTTAAGCTGTTCCACCTCCGCACCCTTTCTACCTATGATGATGCCCGGTCTTGCGGAGAGAACCCTGACTTTTACCTTGTCCGCCATTCTTTCCACAACCACTTTGGAAATGCCGGCGGATGCGTATCTCTTCTTTATGTATTCCCTTATCCTCAGGTCCTCGTGCAAAAGTTGTGTGTAGTCCTTTTTGCCCGCAAACCACTTGGATTGCCAGTCTTTTATAACTCCCAGCCTAAAACCTATAGGATGCGTCTTCTGACCCATCAGTCTTCCTCCCTCTCTTCCAGCAGGATTGTAATATGAGATGCCCTCTTTCTCATTGGTGTTGCCCTTCCGTGCGCTCTGGGTAGCCACTTTTTATACATAGGTCCTTCGTCCGCCACTGCCTTTTTTATGTAGAGCTTGTCCAAATCCATACCCTTCTGCTCTGCGTTAGCTAAGGCACTTCTTAAGACCCCCTCTACTATGCGGGCGGATTTTTTTGGAACAAACCTAAGTTGGTAGAGAGCATCACCCGCCTTCATACCTTGTATGACCCTTAGCACCTGCCTTGCCTTCGTGGGAGAAACCTTAGCATACCTTAAAACCGCTCTGGCTTCCATCCTTACCACCTCACTTCTTCTTTGTAGCCTTTGCGGACTTGTCTGGGTGTCCCTTAAAGGTTCTTGTGGGCGCAAACTCACCCAGCTTGTGTCCTAACATGTCTGAAGTTATGTAAACAGGAACGAAGGTCTTACCGTTATGCACCGCTATGGTGTGCCCTACAAACTCTGGTATTATGGTAGTGTCCCTGCTGTAAGTTTTTATAACCTTTCTCTCACCCGTTTGGTTCATCTTCTTTATGGTGTTCCACAGCTTAGGGTCAACCCATGCCTTTTTGTTTACCAACTTTCTGTATTCGTCCCAAACCTGCTGGTATTTTTCAAGGGCTTTTTGGTAGAGCTCTGGTGTATGCTGAACCGCTCTGACCTTTTTGTAAGCCCTCTGAGTCTTCTTGTAGAGCTTTAGGAAGTTCTCCAAGTCGTCAATGAGCTTGTTTCTTTTGTTCCATGCACCTCTAAAACCCATTACTTAACACCTCCTCTGAGAGGCTTACCCTTGCGTGAGACCAGTATAAACCTGTCTGAATACTTTCTACCCCTTCTGGTCTTGTAACCCTTGGTCTTCCAACCCCAAGGAGACTCGGGATGCTTTCCTTTTGTCTTTCCTTCACCACCTCCATGGGGATGGTCTACTGGGTTCATGGCAGTTCCGCGCACTATGGGCTTCCAGCCAAGCCATCTGTATCTGCCAGCCTTTCCGTATTTAACCAGCTCGTGCTCCGCAAGACCCACCGCACCCACAGTAGCCATGCACCTTTGATTAACCAACCTTATTTCACCAGAAGGCATCCTCAGCTGGACGTGTTCACCCACCTTACCCAGTATTTGTGCGGACATACCAGCCGCTCTGGCTATTTGACCTCCCTTGTTGGGATGGAGCTCTACGTTGTGAACCACCGTTCCCACTGGTATGTATTTTAAAGGCAGGGCGTTGCCTACCTTTATCTCTGGGAGCTCTTTGCCCTTCTCCGCATCCTCGTATGATATGGATACTACCTTGTCACCCACCTTTAGACCGTCGGGCCACAGTATGTATCTTTTCTCACCGTCTGCGTAGTGGAGCAGGGCTATGCGAGCGGACCTATTAGGGTCATACTCGATGGCGGCTACCGTTGCAGGCACAAGGCTTTTGTCCCTTTTAAAGTCTATAAGCCTGTATCTTCTTTTGTTTCCGCCACCTCTACCCCTTGAGGTAATCTTACCTTGCTGGGGTGACCTTCCCTTAGCTCTGTGATGGTGCACCAGAAGGGACTTTTCAGGCTCTTTTTTAGTTATCTCAGAAAAGTCGTACAAAACTGCATGCCTCTGACCGTTGGTAACCGGTTTTAGCTTTCTAACACCCATGCTTATACTCCTGTAAGGTCTATTTCCTTATCTGGGGGTATGGTTACTATAGCCTTCTTGTAGGCTTTAGTGTAGCCATACCTTCTAAACTTTCCTATTATTCTTCTTTTCCTCGGCTTTACTATTAGTGTGTTTACCTTGAGCACCTTTACCCCAAAGAGTTTTTCAACTGCGTGCTTTATCTCATGCTTGTTGGCATCCATAGCCACCTCAAAGGTGTATTTTTTGTGGTCTTCCATAAGCCTGTTGCTCTTCTCAGTTATTATAGGTCTTATTATTACATCCTCTGGTCTTCTCATGATGCCAACCTCTCGTAGACTTTTTCCAAGGCGTCCGCGGTAAGGATAACCCTATCCGCCCAAAGAAGGTCGTAAACATTAAGACCCTCCACAGGGATAACCTTTACGCTCTGAAGATTCCTAAAGGACTTGTATATAACCTCATCCTTCTGGGGTATAACGATTAAAACCTTTTTGTCTTGCACCTGCAGCGCCTTTAGAACCTCAAGAGCCTTTTTGGTCTTTGGCACTTCACCCAGTTGGAGCTGGTCTACCACTACAAGGCTGTTTTCCTTAGCCTTTGAGCTAAGAGCCATCTTAACGCCTAATTTCTTTACCTTTTTTGGCAAGCGGTAAGAGTAATCTAAGGGCTTTGGACCGTGGGCTACGCCACCACCTACAAAGATGTTAGCACCCCTGTCGCCGTGCCTTGCGTTGCCCGTGCCCTTTTGTGGCAGAAGCTTTCTTCCACTGTAAGAAACCTCGCCTCTGGTTTTAGTGCTGTGAGTGCCCTGCCTACCGCTAGCCAGTTGCCACTTTACAACCTCCCACAGCACGTGCTTTTTAACCTCTATACCAAAAACCTCTGGCTTTAGACTGATGTCAAGCACCTTCATTCTCTCTCACCTCTTTAAGCAGGTTTTGAGGGATGGATTTTAACCTTGCCAGCTTCAACCTTTGAGACTTTCTATCCCCAATCTTGGTCTTTTCCACAACAAGCGTTCCTCCGTTTGGTCCGGGGACGGAGCCTTTAACCAAGATAATGTCATACTCAGAAAGCACATCAAGCACCAAAAGGGACTGAACCCTTATGGGCTCGTTACCCCAATGGCCCGCCATCTTTTTACTCTTCCAAACCCTACCTGGGTCAGACCTGTTTCCTATGGAACCCACCGCTCTGTGGTATCTGTGTCCGTGAGACTGAGGGAAACCACCAAAGTCCCACCTTTTCATAGTGCCTGCAAAACCCCTTCCTTTGCTCTTACCTACTACATCCACCAGCTCTCCGGGCTGGAATACGTCCTCAACTCTCAGCACCTGACCAACCTGATAACCTTCCAAAGACTCCACTCTAAACTCCCTTAGCTTTCTCAGCACCTTTCCCGCTCTCTTCAGATGACCAAGCTGAGGCTTGGTTAGGTGTTTTTCTTTGTCTTCAAAGGCACCCACCTGAATTGCGGTGTATCCATCCCTTTCCACCGTCCTCAAAGCAGTTATGTAGTTGGGCTTTATCTGTATAACGGTAGCGGGCACCGCAGTGCCGTCTTTCAGAAAAACTCTAGTCATTCCCACCTTTTTACCTATAAGACCTAATGCCATGACTATCTCCCTATTACAAGCTCCACATCAACACCGGCGGGCAAGGTCAGGTCCCTCAGGGACTCTATGGTCTGGGAAGTGGCTCTGGTTATGTCCAGTATTCTTCTGTGTTCTCTTATCTCGAAATGCTCCCTTGATTGGTCAAACTTGTGAGGAGACCTAAGCACTATCCATCTCTTCCTGCGCACGGGCAAGGGTATGGGACCTTTAACCACGCCACCCGTCCTCTTGACCGTGTCTATTATCTGCTTCACATACCTGTCAAGCAGTCTGTGGTCGTAGGACCTAAGCTTTATCCTTATTAGCTCTTGCTCCATTCTCTACACCTCATTCTATGATTTTGGTAACCACACCAGCACCCACAGTCCTACCACCTTCCCTTATGGCAAACCTAAGCTGTTCCTCCATCGCCACTGGCTTCACAAGCTCCACCTCTATCTC
>JANWYC010000058.1 GCA_025057245.1 Aquificaceae bacterium
CCTCCTGCCGGTGCTCGAGCAGGTGGTAAGGGCAGGAAAGCCCATCCTTATAATCGCAGAGGATGTGGAGGCAGAGGCTTTGGCAACCCTCGTGGTAAACCACATAAAGGGTGTGATAAGGGCTTGCGCAGTAAAGGCTCCCGGCTTTGGTCAGAGGAGAAAAGACTACCTACAGGACATAGCCATACTCACTGGTGGCACTGCCATAACTGAAGAGTTGGGTATAAAGCTTGAGAGCGTCACTATGGATATGCTTGGAAGGGCGGATAAGGTCATTGTGGATAAAGACAACACCACCATAGTGGGCGGTAAGGGTTCAAGAGACAAGATAGAAGGTAGGATAGAGCAGATAAAGAAACAGATAGTGGAGACCACCTCCGACTACGACAGGGAAAAGCTTCAGGAAAGGCTTGCCAAACTGGCAGGCGGTGTAGCTATCATAAGAGTGGGCGCAGCTACCGAAGCTGAGCTTAAGGAGAAAAAGGCGAGGGTTGAAGACGCAGTGCACGCTACCAAGGCTGCTGTTGAAGAGGGTATAGTTCCCGGAGGTGGTGTGGCGTTGGTAAGGGCTTCTGAAAGCTTGGAGAACCTTAAGGTAGAAAATCCAGACCAACAGGTAGGCGTGGACATAGTGAAAAAAGCCTGCAGAACACCTCTTAGGCAAATAGCTGCCAACGCAGGTTACGAGGGCTATGTGGTTCTCGAGAAGGTGCTTCAGCTTGGTGCAGAAAAAGGTAAAAACTGGGGCTTTGATGCGGCGCTGGGTGAATACAAGGACATGGTAGAAACAGGTATCATAGACCCGACAAAGGTGGTAAGGACTGCCATACAGAACGCCGCCTCTGTAGCTGGCACCATGTTAACCGCGGAAGCTCTGGTAGCGGAAATACCTGAGGAGAAAAAGGAAAAAGCCCCTACACCAGATATGCCGGAGCTTGACTAAAAACCAGCCCCCGTAAGGGGGCTTTAAAAAATCACTTCATCACGCTTCCATAACACATAGAGCATCCCCCAGCATGGATATTTATTCCATGCTTCAGGTTAAGAGGCTATAGCGGGCAATCCCACCAGTGAACCTCACACTCACTCCAAGGGTGTCCGCACCACTCACTACTCGGATAAATCCCAAGTAGTGAAGGATTGTTTCATGCTACGTCCATACATCTCCCGCTTGACACTGTAAAGTAGCTCTGCGGATGCGTTCACGAAAGAACTAACGATGGATAATATACAACAAAGAGATTAAATGACTAGTCGCTAAGACTCTGAAAATGCTTTGTCCAGAAACACTCTTTGAGACTTGATATTCAAGCATTTCAGAACTTGAGAAAGAGTTATGAAGCTCTTGTAAGCTAAGGCTGATATGCTTATTTAGATATTAGGCAAAGCGGTAAGGTGAGTTTGGGTTATTAGGAAGCATGGGTGTCTTCTTAGAAATATTAGACAAAGCAGTTCCACGTGGAAGAGATATGTAAGTAAAAGTGGCTAAAACTGTTTACTTGTAGTAGTTAAGAGCCTTCTCTAAGAGCTCTTTTACCTCTTTTCTAACCTGTCCTTCCCTTGGCTTGTCAAGAAGCGTTTGAAACATATAACCTTTGTCTGTGTCTTCGTCAAACTCTTCAAAGTCAACAGAAAAAAGCACCTTTTTAGCACCATCGTTTAAAAAAGTAGGGACATCCCTGTCTGTTAGCCTGCACCATACGAGGGACCAAGCTCTGGCAAGTGCGATGGGATGGTATCCGCCACCGCCCAAGTATATACCATTCCCAAGCATATCTCTAACTGTATCAAAAGCCTTCAAAAATCCCCAGTTGGAAAGTTTAAACTTGGAAAGGTAATCCTCTTCAAGAGAGTCTGTGCCTAACTGCAAAACATAAATTTCTGGCTTAAAGATTTCCAAAACTACAGGGAGAGCCCCTTCAAGCACATATAAAAACTCACTGTCGTTTATGCCCTCTGGCAGTGGAAGGTTTAGGTTGTAGCCTCTACCCTTGCCTGAGCCCCTCTCGTGAAGATATCCTTTAGTAAAAGGGAAGGCATACTCTGGGGATTGGTGAACGGAGAGCACGAAGACTCGGTCATCCTCGTAAAAAAAGTCCTGAACGCCGTCGCAATGGTGTGCATCTAAGTCTATGTAAAGCACTTTTTTGTAACCTTTTTTCAAAAGGGATTGAATGGCAACGCCCGGGTCGTTGATGAAACAGAAACCCTTTGCCTTTGATGGGTAGGCATGATGCATGCCACCCGCAGGATTAAAGGGTATGTAGTTCTCCGTAAAGAGTTCTACCGCCTGCACGGAAGAGCCAGTAGCGAGCAAAGAGCCCCTCCACATAGCCGGGGACACGGGGTTTTCGTAAGTCCCTATGTTAAACCTTTCTCTGTATTCCTTGCGCACACACTGACAGCGGTCGCACTCCTCAAGAGCTTTCAAGTAGTCCTCTTCGTGGAAAAGTGTTAGCTCCTCCCAAATAGCGTTTCTGCTCTCTGTTAGTTCCTCCTCTTTCAGGAGCTCCAAGGCAAATAAAAGCTCCAGCAACAGGGAAACTCTGGGTATTCTCAAAGGGTGGTTCTTGGTATACCTTAAGTTCCTATACTGAAAACTGCCTATTAGTCTTGCCTGCGTCCGCATAATACTTTACAAGTCTGTGTATTTCTTTGTAGTTTATGTCTCCCGCAAGCACGTAGGATTTGTTTCCGTAGTTGAACTTTTTCGAAACAGTTATGCAAAAATCATCCGTTGCCTGAGATATGTATATGTGAGATATGAAAACATTTTCCAAGTTAGCTCTTTTAAAGTATTCTTTCTCTGACCTGTCCGCACCTTTTTTGCCTATTTTTACGGGGTAGGTCAGCTTTGGATTGACTATGTTGTTAGAAATCTGAAGACCGCTTTCTCCGATAATGTAAAAGAGTTCAAAGTAGGGATACTTCTTATAGTAGTCATACAGTGCCACTTCCCATAGGTCTCTGTCAGTTCTTTTTAAGCCTTCCACTATACTCTCAAAGTCTTGACTTATCTTCAGTTTTATCTGGTTTATGTATTCCCTTCTTTCGTATTCGCACATAACAACGGAGGGTTTCTCACCGTGGAATATAAAAAAGGACGCATCTTGGACGTTTTCCATCCTCTTTTTTAACTCAGAGCCTAACCTGAAAAACTCGTCAAAGCTCTTCAGACCCTCCAGAGAAAAGCAATATCCGTAAAGGTATGCGGGCTTTTCCTCCGCAAAAAGTAACGTGTATTCCTTGTGAAACTCTTCGTAAAGACCTTTTATCTCATCTTCTTTCAACCTTAAACTGGAAAGGGCGTAAACTTCTTCCTCCTCCTGAGACAGGCTTACATCACCCGGCAAGCGTGCCTTTACGCCTTCCTGTATTAACCTCTGAAGGCTCTTTCTGAGCGTGGAAGGAAGCTCTTCTACACCACCCACGTAAAAACAGTAAAAGTAGTAAGCCTGACCCAGCATAGACCTGAGTTTTTGAAAGAGGGGAATGCTGGTTTCCTTAAAAAGGCTCACATGGTAGAGAACCACGTGATAAAACAGAACGCCTAAGTAAGCACCTTTTCTATTCACCAAGAACATAGGCAATCTTGAGTTGTTAAAAAAGTCTAAAAGGTATATAAGCTCTTCTCTGCTGACCGTAGAAGCTCTTAGCTTCATAATAGGACGGGCAAGGTCACCAACTGTTAGGCTACTCTTGTGCTGAGCCTTTATTAGGTTAAGCTTGTTTACAATACCTATAGGTTTGCCATCTTTTATGACCACCAGAAAATCGTAAAGGGCATACTCTTCAAAGGCTCTCAGCGCCTCCCTTACGCTAAGGTTGTAGTCTATCCCCGGCACGCCTGTAGTGAGATTGGCAAGCTCCAAGTCTTTCATAGATGCGGTCCTGAAAGGTATCTTCTTTTACTCTCAACAGACAGAAAGGCAAGTAGCACCAGCACTGCTATAACAAAGAATCTGGCTACCATAACCTCAAGGCTGGTGTTTGCCAGCACCTTGGGAAGTTGTAAAACACCCCACTGGTAGAGCAGGATAAAGATAAATATGGGAGATACCACCGCAAAGAAGTATACGAGCCACAGAGGCACTTTGAAAAACACATCTCTGGTAAGCTCGCGATGAAACCTTTGAGTGCCAAAAATCCACACAAAGACTATTATTTCCACTAAGGCAAAAAAGACCAGCATAAGAGTGCCAGCCCAAAAGTCCACCTCGTCTATAAAACTAGGCACAAAGGCTGAAAGAAAAGCTCCAACACTTACCATAAGCATGGACACATTCACCGCAGTTGAGTGACTCCACCTCATCTCGTCTTCAAACAGAGACACAAGAGGTTGTGTAAGTGCCAATGAAGAAGTCAAAGCGGCTATGAAAAGCAAGAAGAACCAGACCGCAGACAAAAGCCACCCCAAAGGCAAAGCCATAAGAACCGCGGGCATTGACATAAAACCAAGCCTGAAAGTGCCCTCTTTGGCAAGTTCTGGCACCGCAAGAGCACCAAACATGGCGAAGGCTGCAGGTATGGCAATGGATGCGCCTATGACCACTTCTACAAACTCGTTAATGCCGGCAGTCCACAAACTGGCTTTTAACACGTCCTCTTTTGCTTTCACGTAGCTGGCGTATGTGGCTATGGCACCCATACCCAAAGAGAGAGTAAAGAAAATCTGACCAGAAGCCTCAAGCCACACCTGAGGGTCTCCTATCTTGGAAAGGTCTGGCGTAAAAATGTAGAAAAGTCCTTCCAAACCCTTACCACCCTTTATGGAAAGAGATATTACGCCTAAGAATAAACCCATAAGTAGAAGAGCGGGTATGCCAAACTTAGCGGTAAGTTCTATTCCTCTTACCACGCCCCTCTGAAGTATGTACCAGTTAACCAGCAGTGTGATAACCAAAAAGACTATGGCAACGGTAGAAGGTTTTGTGTAGCTCTTGTAAAAGTCTACGTAAGGTTGCATTGCTTGTTTGTAGTCTTCAGCGCCAGTGGGTGGTGGCATTTGCCCTAGTAAGGAAAGCACCGCAAAGCCCAGCGTCCACGACTCTATGTATATGTAGTAGCAAACTATTAGGAAAGGAATGGCAACGCCTATAGAGCCCAATACCCTCGCCCAGTTAGCATGGTGAAAAAGGGAACCCATTATACCCGTCATAGAACCGTGCCCTCTGGCGCCAGCATACCTACCTATTACCCACTCAAGCACCATGAGAGGTATACCTATGAGAAAAAGCGCCACAAAGTATGGCACCATAAAGGCACCACCACCGTAGAGAGCTACCTTAGAGGGAAATCTGAGCAGGTTACCAAGACCTACCGCATTGCCTGCGGCAGCAAAGATTAACCCTACTCTTGTTGCCCAGACCTCTCTGTTGTTCATAGCTTTAGACTCCTTATTCTCTCTACCGCTTCAAGAAGCCTCTGCGTAGGCACGGTTAGAGATATTCTAAAATAACCCTCTCCACTATCTCCAAAACCGTTTCCTGGGGTGCAGACAATACCACACTCGTCCAAAAGCCTTGAGACAAACTCCGCAGATGTGTAACCCTTTGGCACGCTTACCCACAAGTAGAAAGTGGCGTCAGACTTGTAAACCTCAAGACCTACTTCCTCAAGGGCTTTTACCATAGCTTGCCTTCTTTCTTTGTATACACCCCTTATGTTTTCAACCTCTTCCTCTGGTAGGTTCAAAGCGGTTATGCCTGCTTCTTGAACCGCTTGAAACTGACCAGAGTCCACGTTTGTCTTCACCTTTCCCAAACCTGCCACCAAGTCCTTGTTGCCTACAGCCATACCCAGACGCCATCCTGTCATGTTGTAAGTTTTAGAAAGAGAGTGGAACTCTATGGCAACTTCCTTCGCACCCTCTATTTGTAGTATGGACATGGGCTTTTTGTCTCCAAAGTAAATCTCAGAGTAGGCAAGGTCAGAAGCTACGATTATACCGTTCTCCTTAGCCCAGTCTATTAGCTCTCTGTAAAAGCCTTCATCCGCAGTAGCGGAGGTGGGATTGTTAGGGTAGTTTACCCATATAATCTTAGCCCTTCTGAGCACTTCCTTTGGAACGCTTTTAAAGTCAGGTAGGAAGTGGTTTTCCTTCTTCAGGGGCAAAAAGTAAGGCTCACCACCGGCAAAGATGGTGCCTATTTTGTAAACTGGGTAGGCAGGGTCGGGACACAAAACCACATCCCCCGGATTTACAAAAGCTAAAGGAAAGTGAGCTATGCCTTCTTTTGAACCTATTAAAGTTATTACTTCAGACTCAGGGTCAAGCTCCACACCAAAACGCCTTTTATACCAGTCCGCCACCGCCTTTCTGAAAGAGAGCATGCCTTCGTAAGAAGGATACCTGTGATGCTCTGGCTTTTCTACCGCAGTTTTCATAGCCTCCACTATGGGCTTAGGTGTGGGAAGGTCAGGGTCGCCAACGCCCAAATCTATGAGGTCT
>JANWYC010000059.1 GCA_025057245.1 Aquificaceae bacterium
CTCTACAAGCTCTACCGCACACTGGCTATCGTGTGTCTTGTTGTCTGTTACTTTCATATCCAACACCTTGACACTGCTTATGTCAATGGCAACATGCACCTTTATCCAGCCTTTCCTTCTTTTCTTGCCATGCTTTTTACTGAGCAATTCTCCTCTGTTTGTTAACTTCATGCCAGTGGAGTAAAGGACTATTACAAAGCCTTGTGGTAGGTCTTTTGGATTATCTGGCAGGTGGTCAAAGTGGAGTTCTTCTCGGTTATGTCTGTAGTGGATGGTTCTGAAGTTTGGTAGTTCAATGGATATGCCCATCTCTCTAAAGAGAGTTCTTACAAAGCCTTCTGTTTGTCTGTATGGTAATCTGAGGGCGTATTTGAAAAAGAGTATGAACAGGATTAAGGCTCTTGGATACTTGAAGGGTCTTCGCAACTTTTTTGTCTGTTTGTTTTGTGCTTGTGCATCAAATGTTTCTGGTTAAATGAGTATTTCTACTCTTCTTACCAGTTCTTGGTTATAGTTTTTCCAATCTCTTTTCATGGGGTAATGTTATCTCACAAACTTGATATTAGACACAGCACTATAAAAGCATTAAATAATGTTTTTGGAAACAGCAATAACCAATGAGAATCAATCCTCAAGTGTTTTATGGCTCGCCCGCTAAAAGCCCATACTTGCATAAGAGACTACAGAATCTGTCCACTCTTCGTAATAGCCTTTGTAGTCAAAGAGTTCTCCCTTTTGCAGACCAGCGGCTCTTAGCAAATGAGAAAAAACAAGGTTGGTATACTGCCCGTCTATGCGAGTAGGATTTCCGCTTTTACTTAGAAATTCAAAAGACTCTTCAACCTTCAGACTCTCGAGCATGTTTAAGTATGCTTTGTCAGTAATAGAAGGGTCGTAGCTTCTCTCATCCCCAAACTTTCTTCCTACATGACTTAGGTCAACGCTTGAGATAACAAGGGTGTCTTTAAGGTCTTTGTCTATGACCCTGAGCAAGTTCTCCGCAAGCCCTTTCAGAAAATCCATGTCCCCGTAAGATACTATTAAGGCGAGAGCTTCAGCCTCTGGAAATAGCATTTTAGCGTATAAACTGACAAACTCTATGGAGTGTTCAGTGCGATAGGAAAGAATGTCATGTGTTATGTCAAAGTTATAAAAACGTTGAAGTTTTTCTATAAGGTTTTTGTTTGTTTTAAGTAAACCGAAGGGTGTTTCCATGTCAACGGGCAGTGCGGAAAAAGGCATCTCATGCCAGTAATGAGAAACACCGAGGATAAGAACGAGTTTTTTATCCTCCTTTAACCTTCCGTAGCCCTCCCAGTAAGTGTCTTTTGCAACTCTTATATCCATGTGAGGCACCATAAGACCGAGTATTTCTCTCTTCTCCTTATGAGCTCCACGCAGAAATTCCCTGCAAGCCTGAGAGTCTTCTGGATAAACTTCACCTACATGAGACATAGGTCTTACGCCTTTTTGAAGGAATTTGCTTATCTCTTCCTTTAGAGCTTGTCTGTAGTTCTGATTGTTTAGCATTAGAGCTCTGTCCAAGGTTTGAATAAAGCCTTTGAGCTCTTCGTCGCTTAGTATGTATCCTGTCGCCTTGAAAAAGTCCGCCTTTATACTCTCCAAGTCTCTATTGCCGTCCATCAAAGAAAGGAGCAAAAGAGCAGGGTAAGAGACAACAAGTCCATCAGACAACATAAGAGGGTCTCTTATCCAAAAGCCTGTTTCCAACGGGTGAACATCTAAGGGTCTTATCTTAGGCTTCATCCGAAGGTTAAAACCTCCTCTTGTCTAAATTCTCCTTCGATTAGCTCCCAACTTTTGTAAGAGACAACCTTACCTTTACCTACAGATAGGATGATGTAAGAAAAGCCCTCAAAAGCCCTTTCCAAGTCAAACTGAGAGGGTCTATCTGGGTGGTCTGGGTGGGAATGGTATACGCCCACTATGTCAAGACCAAACTCCTTAGCCTTCTTCTCCGCTTGGATGTAATCTTTTGGTTCTATTTCGTACCTGTCGTGCTTTCTCTCTGGGTTTGCGTTAGGTGTCTCGTATGCTCCAAAAACCGTTCTTACGCCTTCCTCAAACTTCCCCAGCAAAAGACCGCAGGTCTCGTATGGGTAGTCCCTTTCAGCTTGAGCTATTATCTTACGTAGTGCGGAGTTTTTTATCCTCAGCATCTTTACACCATAGCATACTCAAGAAGGAGCTCCGCTATCTGCACTGCGTTGGTAGCAGCGCCCTTGCGTATGTTATCCGCAACCACCCACATGGACAAGCCCGGTTCAAAAACCAAATCCTTTCTTATTCTGCCTACAAAAACCTCATCCCTACCAGCCACATCAACAGCCATTGGATATTCTTTAACTTTTGGGTTGTCCACTACCACCACACCTTTAGCCTTTTTGAGGAGCTCTCTTGCCTCTTCTGGAGAAAGCTCACCCTTTAGCTGGACGCTTATAGCTTCTGAATGCCCGTAGAAAACCGGCACCCTTACGCAGGTAGCGGATACTCTTATTTGAGAGTCATGAAGTATTTTACGAGTTTCGTTTAGCATTTTCATCTCTTCCTTTGTGTATCCGTTCTCGGTAAAAACATCTATCTGAGGCACTACGTTAAAGGCTATCCTTTTAGGTAGGCTTTTTGCCTCCGGAAGCTCCATTCCCTCGCACCATGCTTTCGTTTGTTCTTGAAGTTCCCTTATAGCCTTAGCACCCGCACCAGATACAGACTGGTAAGTGGCTACAACAATGGAGGATATGCCAACTGCATCGTATATGGGTTTTAGAGCTACCAGCATCTGTATAGTAGAACAGTTAGGATTCGCTATTATACCTTTGTGTTCCTTTACATCCTCGGGGTTTACTTCAGGTACTAAGAGGGGCACATCGGGTTCAAGCCTCCAGGCAGAAGAGTTGTCAATAACCACTGCGCCATCGGTGGCAAACTTAGGAGCGTATTCCCTGCTTATGGAAGAGCCAGCGGAGAACAGAGCAATGTCTATACCTGAGAAGTTATCCCTTTTGTTAAGGGCTTGCACCTTTATTTTTTCACCTTTAAAAGAGAGCTCCAAACCTTCTGACTTCTCTGAGGCAAAGAGCTCTAACTCATCCACGGGAAAATTTCTTTCCTCAAGAACCTTTAAAAAAGTCCTACCTACCTCACCAGTGGCACCTACTATGGCTACTCTGTATCCCATATATATAGTATAGAGCCTAAAACAAAAAATTTCACAAGTCTTATAGAGCAAGTAGCAGGACATCAAGCCTTAAAGAGTTATTTTTGGACACAGGACCCAAGACCGCCTTTTACAGCTTTATCTTCCCTTCTTTCAACTCTCTTCTTAGTTGTCTTTCTAAGTCTCTTTGACGCAGTTCTTCCCTTCTGTCGTGAGACTTTTTACCTTTGGCTAGTGCTATTTCCACTTTTACTTTACCTCTTTTAAAGTAGACCCTAAGAGGTACTAAGGTATAACCTTTTTCTTTGACCTTTCCCATCAGTTTAAGTATTTCTCTTTTGTGCAAAAGTAGCTTTCTGTTTCTGAGTGGCTCTGGTAGCTTTATGGTGGCATATTTATAGGGTGCTATATACAAATTGTAGAGCCACGCTTCTCCGTCTTGGATTCTTACAAAGCTGTCTTTGAAGGAGACTGTCTGCCTATTTCTCAGCGACTTCACTTCTGGTCCTTCAAGAACTATACCAGCTTCGTAGGTTTCAATAATCTCGTAATCAGCCTTTGCTTCCTTGTTGTATGCTACTGTCAGCTCTCCAACCTGCTTTGACATATTAATAGTTTACGTCATAGTTCAAACTCTCACGACTTAACCACGAAGTTAGGGCTATAAGGTAGAAAGGCTACAAGCTTGTCCATGTTGGCTTTGATGTGTCCTAATTCGTTTATCTCTCAGAAGACTCCCACACTACCTACTCATTACGCATTCCCATAACCCACGTATCTAGGTTACATGACGGATGGTCAAAGTGGAAGTCTATAGTTTATAGCTTTGAAAGTTGGGTATTGGGATAGAACACGCCTATACCTCTTCCCCGCCACAATTTTTTTGGTATCTTTTCATGGGGTAGCTCTATCCCACTAAACCTACAAATATAGCACTTGGAGCTTTTAATAGAAGGACTCTGTACTCTAAGTCTCTCCCCAGCGTTTTATTGTGCTATGTTATGTTATACTTATTACAGGGAGGTGAAACATGGTTACGAAAAGCTATCAGGAAGGAAAAGAAACCTGTGTGGTTACTTTTTACGTGAGGAAAGATGATGCTCAGAGCGTGGAGATTGTAGGAGAGTGGAACGACTGGAAGCCAGAGGCTATGAAGAGAAAGAAGGATGGCACTTTCTGGATTAGTAAGCATCTGAAAAAGGGCAGGAGCTACAGGTTTAAGTATCTTATCGATGGGCATCTCTGGGAGAATGAGATGGAGGCTGACCAGCAAGTTCCCAATCCTTTTGGAACCACCGACAGTCTCATAAATATCTAAGCACGCGCTGGTCAAAAATTGCTCCGCCCCTTTACATTAAGACTGTTTAATCCTTGTCCCACCTTTCTTTTATAGTTACTTCTACTTCCACGGGTACGCGTTTAAGAATTATCTTGCCGGCACTTTTCATAGCCTTTAGCAAAAGTTGAGATACTCTCTCCGCATCCTTCTCTTCGCACTCTACCACTATTTCATCGTGAACCAGATTTATGAGATTTGCTTCTATTTTCTCCTTTTTAAGCTCCGCATCAAACATCAAAACGGAGAGCTTTAAAAGGTCTGCACCACTCCCCTGTATGGGATAGTTAACCGCATCGGGGAAGGTATGCGCTACGTAATGCCTACCCAAAAGTGTATGACCCCGAGATTCTTTATAGTCCTTTAGCTCTCTCTTTACTCTCTCGTGCCAAGCTCTTATGGTGCTATAGTAAGAGAAGAAGCTCTCTCTTATGCTCTGTGCGGTTTCGAGAGTTAAGTCCACACCGTAAGTCCTCGCATATTCCACAAGACCTTTTGCGGATATGCCGTATATTAGACCAAAGTTGACCGCTTTGGCAAGCTGTCGCTCCTCCTTTGAAATCTCCTCCTCTGGTTTTCCCAGAAAGATGCTTGCGGTGTATCGGTGTAGGTCTTTACCCTGCAAAAAGGCGTTTATCATCTTCTCCTCGTTAACGTAATCGCTCACTATTCTTAACTCTATCTGCGAAAAGTCCGCTATTACTAAAGTTTTACCGGGCTCAGCTTTGAAAATTCCTCTTAGATGTCTTGGTATGTTTTGCACGTTAGGATTGGTGCTTGCCATACGTCCAGTAACTGCTCCTATCTGCTTGAACTCCGGATATATTCTACTGCCCTTAAGTTTTTCCTTAATTTCTTGAAGTTTTTCTATGTTCTTTTTCAGGCTTCTTATCTCCAAAAGCTCCGCTACTGTGGGATGGTAAGCATACTCCGCAAGCACCTTATCATCTGTGGATACGTTGCCTTTCTCCGTTCTGGGTAAGTCAAGCCCAAGCCTGCGCGTCAGGAGCTCTCCCACCTGCTTAGGAGACATTGGGTCCGTCCTGTAGCGTGAGATAAAGCTCATAACCTTTTTCTGAAGTTCCTTCTCTTGTTCCTTTAGCCTTTTTTCTAACTCTTCTCTGTCCACTGGTAAACCTTTCATCTCCATCTTTGCCACTTCCTGCACGAAGGCCATCTCCACTATGGCTACAGGGTTAGTAAGGTCAAAAACTCTTGCGGTTCTGGTTTTTAGCAAAATCTCCTCTTTGTGTGGAGTCTCGTTGAGTTTTTGTAAGAAAATGTAAAAAAGGTCTCTTACCACTTTCACATCAAGGGCTGCGTATTCAAGCTGTTCTTTTCCTAAAAAGGGTTGCCCCCAGTCGGAAGCCTGAAGGCTCTTATCGAGCACTTCCCTAAGGTATTTCATGGCGACACTCTGGAGTGAATGTCTTTCTGAGTTGCCCAACAGCTGACTGGCTATCATAGTATCAAAGACTGCGTAAGGCTCTATGTGGTAGCGATAGAGATGCTTAAGGTCAAACTTCAAATTGTGTCCCACTATGCCTTTGTCTGATAGAAAGTTTTTCAGAAAAAGCACGCCTTCCTGACCTATGTCAAACAGGTCAAGGATAAAGATATCTTCCTTACCCGCTATCTGAACGAGCCTTATCTGATTATTAGAGACTTCCGTGTCAAGAAACAGAAACTTCTCTTCCTTCAAGTTTTGGTATACTCTTTGCAACTTATCCGCAGAGGTTATGTAGCTATACTTTAACATGGTCTAAGGATACCTTCTCCACATCCACCCACATGGCTATCTCATCGCACGACGGAAACTTTACGCAGTTTACACACTCACCCCACACCTTGTGCGGTAGCTTTGTCTTTTCCACTTCCTCAAAGTTCAGCTTGGAGAAAAAGTCGTTTGCGTAAGTCAAAACAAAAACCTTT
>JANWYC010000005.1 GCA_025057245.1 Aquificaceae bacterium
AACGAAATAGCTCAGGCGGAGGCTCTCACTGGAAAACCCTTTGCAAGGTATTGGGTTCACAACGGCTTGGTAACCGTGGGCGGTCAGAAGATGTCCAAGTCTTTGGGTAACTACGTCACGCTAAAAGAGGTCTATAGCAAATACCATCCAGACATACTCAGGCTATTAGTTCTTTTCACACACTACAGAAGCCCTTTAGACTTTTCTTGGGAGAAGATGGAAGAGACAAAGCGAGCTTACGAAAGGCTGGTAAACGCACTTAGAGACTTAGAGCTCCTTAAAAAGCTACCCACTTACGAAGAGAAGGGCACTCATCCTCTGTTTGAAAAAGTAAAAGAGACAGAAGAGGAGTTTTTCAGAGCTTTAAGTGAAGACTTTAACACACCTCAGGCTCTTGCGGCTGTTTATAACCTTTTGGGTGAGCTGGGAAGGCTAAAGAACAAGGCTTTAGCGGAGGCTCGCATATCAAAGCAAGAGCTCCAAGCTTACCAGTTTGCGGTGGAATCTATGCTGAAAAACCTCAGAGGCGTGTTCGGACTCCTTGAAGATTACACACCAGAAGGGAAAGTTGGAGAGCCTACGAGCATACCAAGGCAAGAAGGTGAGATTGTTGATGAGAGGTTGATAGAGCTCCTAATAGAGGTTAGAAACATGGTTCGGAAGGAAAAGCTATTTCATGTGGCGGACTATATAAGAGATAGGCTAAAGGGTATGGGTGTAGTTCTTGAGGATACTCCAGCCGGCACAAGGTGGAAAAGACAATGACCATTATACTCGACGGTAAAGCTCTGTCTGACAGTTTAAGAGAGCACATAAGGCGGGAGGTGGAAGGCTACCTGTCTGAAGGTCTAAGACCTCCCGCTCTTGCGGTGGTGTTGGTTGGTGATGACCCTGCAAGCCATGTGTATGTATCCAACAAACAGAAGGCATGTCAGAAAGTAGGGATAAAGTCTTTGTTTTATCACCTCCCACAGAACACAACCACTCAAGAGCTCCTTGAGCTTATAGCCCAGCTTAACGCAGAGGAAACAGTGGACGGCATACTCGTTCAGCTACCTTTACCTACTCAGATTAATCAGCATGAGGTTATACTTGCCATAGACCCGCATAAGGATGTGGACGGCTTCCATCCTGAAAACATGGGAAGGCTTGTGTCCCGTATGGAGGATGGTTTTATACCTTGCACGCCTTTGGGTATAGACCTGCTTTTAAAACACTACCAAGTGGACTTGAAGGGTAAGGATGTGGTTATTGTGGGAGCTGGGTTTATCGTGGGAAGACCTTTGAGCCTGCTCATGCTGTGGAGAGAGGCTACGGTAAGCCTTTGCCACATACATACCAAGGACATAACTCAATACACAAGGATGGCGGACGTGCTCGTGTCTGCCACTGGAGTGGCTGGGCTTATCAAAGCTCACATGGTTAAAGAAGGTGTGGTAGTGGTGGATGTGGGCATATCAAGGGTAGGAGACAAAATAGTAGGTGATGTGGACTTTGAAAGCGTAAAAGAAAAGGCTTCCGCCATAACGCCAGTGCCGGGTGGCGTGGGACCCATGACTGTAACCTCGCTTATTCTTAACGTTCTAAAGGCTTATAGGAGAAGAATGGGAAAGGAAGGGAAAAACCACTTTGAACCACAGAGCATTGCTAACCAGATGAAGAAGGCTTACAAAGACTAAAGAGCCAGTCTTTGCGTAAACCAAACCGTAGAAAAGGGATGGAAAGAAAGTGAGCCATGACCAAAGGTCGCCGTAGAGTATTACGTGAGGTAGCGTAAAGAGTAAAGAAACCTGAAGGTTTGAAAACTTTGACATAAGGTAAGCTCTAAAGAAGAGCTCCTCCGCAAAAGCCTGCAAAGAAAGGCTGAAAAAGTTTTGAGGGTGTAGAAAGTATACTAAAGGCAGGAGTAAAAGGCTGAAGTTCCAAGGACTTTTTAAACCAAAGCGTTCTTGTGGAAGAAAGGAAATGGGTAAAAGTAATACGAATATGCTCAAGTTGGGAAGGTTATAGAGCTTATGCGTCAACAAGCTTAGAATAAGTAGAACATACAAAAGGGCTTCAGTATATCTTTTTGTAGACAACTCTTCCCTCCTGACGGTCGTATATGGCGGAGAAACTTACCTGATAGCCTCCGCTTTTTATGTCCATAACTACGTGAAAAAACCTGCTTTTTACGTCCGTGTAGCTTCTGACTCTGTATAGCATGTCAAAGGTAAAGCCCTCCACTAAAACGAGCTCGTCAACGCTCTTGAAAGGTTGTCTTGACCTTCTTTCTAAAATCTTGCTGGCAAGGGTTTGGTTCATGTCTTTGTCAAGAGCTACGAGCACTTGTAGAGGTGCGGTGTTTACGTTAACTTTTCCAGAGGAAAAGGTGGTGGTAACGCTCCACAGACCGGGATAGAACTGGTTGCCTAACGTTTTGCCCTGAAGGTCTTCTGGTTTAAATCCTGCGTAAAGCAGTTCCTCCTTTGAATGGAGGAACGCCCTTTTTATGGGGTATGGGTTCTCAAAAGAGCCCTCCTTCTTGCCTATCCAGATTAGCAATCTGTCTAAGTATTGACTTTCTATGCCAAGGGATGAAAAAAGCTGTTTGAAAAGTTCTCTGTGCTCTCCTGCAGTGTTAAGGTTTATAAACCTGTCTTCGTCGTATATGGTTATGGTTAGCTCACCTCTCTCCGTTTTAAAGCTCAAAGGGAACACCCACCTTTCAGAAAGGTGGTCGACGGAGGGCTCGTCCGCTCTTATAATGGCAATGGCTAAGGGTAGAGCGCTCCTGAACACATACATAGCCTGAACTCTTGCGTAAACCTGCTGTAGTGCGTTCTGTGTGCTTTTTACAGAAGTGTAAAGATCAAGTGTTAGCACGCTGGCGCTTATAAACAGCGTAAGTGCCAGTATTACGGTCATCTTAGTATTAGCTCCAGCTCGTAAAGACCTTGACCCGTGTTGTCAACCGCCTTAAACCTAACTATCTCAACACCCGCGCTCTCAAGAGCGTATATCAGCCTTGGTGTGTTCTCGCCTCTTAAGCCCTTTGCCTTTAACTCGTAGCCCACGTCCACTTGCTTAAAAGATAGAAAGTCCGCACCCACTTCAAAAAGTTTTTGTCTTGCAAAATTCTCGTCCACGCTTACTTTCTGTCTTGTCTCATAGTTCTTAAGAAGAAGCATAACTTCCTTGTATCGCAAGTATTCTCTGTAATACTGTTCTCTTTTTCTAAGAGAAAAGTCAACCAAAAACACCACAAGGGCGAGACTTAAAAGGAAAAGAAAGAGCTTAATCCTTCCCACGCTCATGGCACTCTAACTTCAAACTCCACCCTACCGCCTGCGGTATCCTTGGTAGAATAGAGTTTGAGCCCTCTTAAGAGCTCTCTGTCCGCTTCTCCCTTCAGCGTCAGTCTTCCATCCGCATACTCAAATCTGTATAGTTTCATGCCGGGTTTTAGGCTTTCTCGGGACTTTAACAAAAGCTTTGTAAGTTTATACTCCTCACCGGTAGAAACCTTAGTCTTTACCTGCTCGTGAAGTGATACCATGGGTTCTCTGGGAAATAGTTTTTTAAACTCCGCCCTCTGAGCTTCTTTTAGCTCCTCCACAGAGTAAAGCCTTTGTATAGCGTATAGGCTCAGGATGAACATTAAAACGAGACCTCCCACGGAGATGGTAAGGCTTTTTATGTCCTCTTGGGTAAGCTCCTTTTTGGTAAAGTCCGGATATGGGTTCTTCAAGAGCTCTCTCAAACATGCACCCAGACAGACCGCATACTCTGGCTCACAGAGGTCAAATCTAAGCGTCTCCGAAAACAACGCCCTTAAACCCTTTAGCTTTGAACCACCACCCACCAAAAGCACGCTCTTGTTCTCAAAACTGTAACCAGACAGCTCTAACACCTCCTTTACACTCTCCTCCACTTCCTTTAAACTCAGACCTTCAAGTCTTTTCATGTTCTCCGCTTCTTTAATTGACACGCCCCTGCTCTCCGCCAGCTTCTGCGTTATGTATTCTCCACCCCTTAGGACTACCCTAAAAGACTGCAAAAAACCGTCCCTTACCTCTACGAAAACCGTCTTTCTCCTACCCCAATCTATAACGAATCCGTCCTTCCCATACATCTGGTATAGCCTTGCCAGTGCAAAAGGCTCAAGCTCCACATAATCACAGCTATCGCAATCCCTACAAAATGCAGTGTAAATTCTATCCTGAACTATGCTAAAGTCCATTTTACTTTCAGGAAACCTCTCCTTTGCGTATTCCTTTAGTCTGCTTATAACAGCCTTCTTGTTTTGCTCCTCAAACCTTTCTACCTTTATAAAAGACCTGTCAGAGGGAACAAGGCATAGCACCTTGCCACTCTTCTTAGAAAGCTTCCAGTCCTTTGATATTAGACTGTATTCAAGGCTCAAAACCTTCTCGCCATCTTTTGCAGTTATGACCCTTCTTAACATACGAATATTCCAAAAAAGTTTACATATATTTTAAGCGTTGGTTGGGAAACAACCTGTAGCTAAACTATCCCCAGAAAAAGCCTATAATATGCACTGTTTGGACTCTCTAAAGCATAAACTGTCTGAGCCTTGAGTAATTCCCTTTCTGTCTTGCCTTTCTCAAAGAGCGTGAAGACTGGAAGGTGTTTAAGCTAATCTTCTCCCTTTTCTGAGTATCTCAGTATGATATAATCATGAACATGTGGAGTGATTGGCATTCCATGCCATACGGTTGTGGTGGTGTGGCAGTAGGCATTTCTTGTGGGATGAGTAGAGGAGCTCACAGCTTCTTTATTTGTGAAACTTGTGCTTGTAAATTACTAAGGGAGCAGGAGCTATGCTTGGCTACTACGTGGTGCTTATAACCGTGCCGGTGGATAAGGCTCAACACCTTGCGGAATTTATCATAGAAAATAAGCTGGGTGCTTGTGTGAACGTAGTTCCAGAGGTTAACTCCATATACTGGTGGAAGGGCAACATAGAAAGAGACAGGGAGGGTCTTCTGGTGGTAAAAACCTCTGCCAAAAAATTTGAGGAGCTCCTAAGAAGGGTGAAGGAAGTCCATCCTTACACTGTCCCAGAGATAATAGCCCTTCCCATAGTGGCAGGAAATGTGGATTATCTAAGATGGATAGATGACTCCCTTGGGTGAGCCTACTTATTAGAATGTTTTAAATTTTTTCAGAGTAAGAACTACAAGGTTTATAATATACATACCGCAAGAAGGCACTTCTTAAGAATGAAGCAATACGAAGTGTATCAGCAATAAACATCTAGAGCTTCTCTTAAAACTCATCAAAAAGTTAGCCGCACAGTTCTCATGAAGATTATTAGGTATTACAGGAGGATATATTGGCAGAATACGTTTTTCCACGTGCGGTATAGAACTATCGTCATATGCCCATAAGATAATTCTCAAACATTCTCCATCAAAGGATTGAGAAGAACAGAAAACACCATGTAAAATATGGTGCATGGAAAGTTATTTAAACGTAAGCATTGCGCAGATAAACTCCATTGTGGGAGATTTGGAGTATAACCTTTCCAAAATATTTCAATACTGGGAGAAGGCGGATGAGGTTTCGGACCTTGTGGTATTCCCAGAGCTTGCTCTTTGTGGCTATCCACCAGAGGATTTGCTCTTAAGACTTGATTTTGTAAAAGCGTGTCATGAGGCGATAGATAAGCTGGTTAAATTTTCCAAAGATAAGAGCTCTGCGGTTGTTGTGGGTGCGCCCTACTACGAGGGAGACCTGTATAACTCCCTTTTACTGGTGCAAGGTGGCGAGCTTAAGGCTGTTTACAAAAAAACCTTCCTTCCAAACTATTCTGTGTTTGACGAGAAAAGATACTTCAGGTCTGGGAACGAACCATTGGTAGCGGAGCTCAGAGGCGTGAAGATTGGCTTTTCAGTTTGTGAAGACATATGGCATCCTGACGGCTGGGAAAGATACTATGCCCTTGCTGGCTGTGAGGTTATGCTTAACATAAACGCTTCCCCTTACCACAAAGGTAAGATAACCTACAAAGAGAACTTTCTAAAAGCCCGTGCGCAGGATAACATAGCCTTCGTCGTGTATGTGAACCTGGTGGGAGGTCAGGATGAGCTGGTCTTTGACGGTCGTAGTTTGGCGATAGACTGCGACGGTAATGTCATAGCAAGAGCTAAGGCTTTTGAGGAGGACCTTGTTAGCCTTACGCTACTGGTGGACAAGGTGCGCAAGCGCAGGCTTTCTGACGTCAGGTTAAGAGAAAGACAGGTTCATAAACTGGACCTCGTGCGCCTTGCTTCTAAGCCTAAAGCATTCATAACTGAGCCTGTGGTAGAGCCTGAGCTAAAAGAGGAGGAGGAGCTCTACAGAGCTATAAAGCTCTCAATAAAAGACTACGTGCGAAAGAATGGTTTTGAAAAGGTAGTTCTTGGTTTGTCAGGAGGTATAGACTCTTCCTTGGTGGCTTGTTTGGCAACGGACGCTTTGGGTAAGGAAAATGTGGTAGGAGTTTTTATGCCTTCGGAGTTTACTTCAGAAGAGAGCAAAGAGGACGTTTATAAAATTGCGGAGAATCTGGGTATAGAGTTTTATCACTATCCTATAGTGGGCGTTTACAAGGCTTACCTAAAAACCGTTGGTTCAGAAGGGCTTACCGTTGCGGAGGAAAACCTGCAAGCTCGCATCAGGGCAAACTTGCTCTTTTACCTTTCCAACAAACACCGTTGGCTGGTGCTTTCCACTTCCAACAAGAGCGAGTCTGCGGCGGGCTACACCACCATCTACGGCGATATGGCTGGCGGTTTTGCACCCATAAAGGACCTTTACAAAACCCAGGTTTACAAACTTGCCAGATACAGAAATTCCATAAAGAAAGACATACCAGAAAGGGTTTTCCAAAGACCACCCACCGCAGAGCTAAGACCCAATCAAACAGACCAAGATACACTGCCACCTTACGAACTTTTAGACCGCATTCTTGAGCTTTACGTGGAGGAGGGCTTTAGCTTTGATGAGCTGATTAACATGGGTTTTGAAAGGGATACTGTGAGCAAGGTTTTACGCATGATAAGGTTTGCGGAGTATAAAAGAAAACAGGCGCCCCTTGGTCCAAAACTGACAAGGAAAGCCTTTGGAAAAGACTGGAGGATGCCTATAACAAACCTTTTTCAGGCTAAAATTTAAAGCCATGTATCTTATGGAAACTTACCGACGCCTTCCGGTGCGTTTTGTAAAAGGAGAAGGCGTGTATCTTTACGACGAAGGAGGAAACAAATACCTTGACTTGGTGGCTGGCGTGGCGGTAAACGCTCTTGGCTACAATCACTCAAAGCTAATAGAGGCGATAAACGAGCAGGTGCAAAAGCTTATACACACTTCCAACCTTTTTGAAAATCCATGGCAGGAAGAGCTGGCAAAGGAGTTAGTAAGCCTATTCTGGACTGACGCTAAGGTGTTCTTTTGCAACAGCGGTGCGGAGGCAAACGAGGCTGCAATCAAGCTTGTAAGGAGGTATTTTTACACAAAGGGAGAGAGAAAACACAGGATTATAACCTTTAAAAACTCCTTTCACGGAAGAACCTTTGGTGCTATGTCCGCTACCGCTCAAGAAAAAATACATCAAGGCTTCCATCCACTGCTGGACGGGTTTGACTACGCGGAGCTTAACGACTTTAGCAGTGTTTTAAAGGCTTTGAGGGATGACACCGCTGGCGTTATGTTGGAAGTTATACAAGGCGAGGGAGGCATTAGAGAAGCGGATGGCGAGTTTTTGCATAAAGTTCAAGAACTTTGCAAGTCAAAGGGTTTGCTGTTTGTGTTAGATGAGGTGCAGACGGGTATAGGGAGGACTGGCAGGTTTTACGCCTACCAACACTACGGACTAAAGCCAGATATCATAACCCTTGCCAAGGGTCTTGGTGGTGGTGTGCCTATCGGTGCAATGCTTGCTAAAGAAGAAGTAGCTAAGGCTTTTGTGCCAGGCTCACACGGCTCTACCTTTGGCGGGAATCCCTTAGCCTGCACCAGTGCCAAGGTGGTAGTGCAAGAGGTTAAAAGGCTTTTACCACAGATAGAGAGAGTGGGCGAATACTTTAAAAACAAACTCAAAGAGCTGGGCGTAGGCAGGGTAAAGGGAAAGGGTCTTATGTTAGGCTTGGAGCTCTCGCAAGAGTGCTCTGAAATGGTAATGAAAGCTCTGGAAAAGGGTCTCTTAATAAACTGCACCGCAGGTAAAGTGCTAAGGTTTGTTCCACCACTCATAATCCAAGAGGAGCATGTGGACGAAGCTATAAGCATACTTAGACAAATACTTTAAATGTGGCTTTTATACCGTCGTGGTGGACTTGGCGATACGCTTCTTACCTTTCCCGTTCTTGAAATGCTCAAAAGGTTGGGCAGAAGGGTTTGCGCAGTTGGCAACACGGACTACTACGCCATAGCAAAGGAGGTGGGATGGGCTGACTATATAAGTTCTGAAATACCAGAAGGGAGCTTTGAAGGTAAAGTAGTCATATCCTTTCAAGGCAACGTAAAGCCTTTTCCAGAGAGTAGAATTTGGTTGGTGGAGCACTACCTTGAAACGCTTAAACTTCCGAAGGACTTCTCTAAAGTTTTACCCTTAGAGCCTGACGAAGGAAGCCCTTTAAAGGGCCGTGCGGTGCTTCATCCTTCCAGCGGGTCGCAGAAAAAGAACCCAAGCCTTGAGCTTTTTTTCAGAATAGAGAAGTTTTTAAACAGAGAAGGTTTCAAGACCATCTACTTAGTAGGAGAGGCGGACCGCTGGTTGAAGGGTTATGTAAAGAATTACTTTGAAAGCCTGTCACCTTTGGAAATAGCGAAAGGGCTCAAGACCGCAAAGCTCTTTGTTGGACCTGATAGCGGTCTTTCTCATCTTGCAAGCTACTGTGGACTCCCCACCTTTATCTTCTATGGACCTACAGACCACATAGTCTGGAAGCCCGTTGGTGAGAGAGTTTTTCAAGTAAGCTTAAACCTTAGCTGTAGCCCCTGCTTTCCCAATGTCTGTGGAGATAGACCCTGTCTTGAAACGGAGGGTTTATACCTTGCTTTTCTGAAAGCCTATCAGAGATTTTAAGCTTTTTTGGATAAAACTCAAACACTTGGTGGAACATTGCCTGTTTGTGCATGTTAACATGCAGTTGTCTAATAAGTCTATAGCCTATGCCTTACAAGTTTTTTGATTTCTCGTAAAATCAGGCTCTAAATTTGAACCGCAAGCTTCAAAGAGCGTCTCTTACGCATGCAGCAGAGCAAGGTGAAATACTTATGTTCTATACTATAATCCATGCTCTTGCTTAAAAGTCTAAGAGGTGAGAAAATCCCGCGTTTTCCCGTGTGGCTTATGCGTCAGGCGGGAAGATACATGAGCCAGTATAGAGAGCTCCGAAACAAGGAGAAGGACTTTTTAAGCTTTTGCAAAAACGTGGAGCTCTCCATAAAGGCGAGCCTTCTTCCTGTAGAAATTCTCGGCGTTGATGCGGTCATCATTTTCTCTGACATACTCGTTCCCCTTGAACCCATGGGTGTGAAGGTGGAGTTCTTAGAGGGTGAAGGTCCAAGGCTTTTCTGGGATGGTAGGGCTTTGAAAAAGCTCAACTTCTCTCAGGTGGAGTTTGTGGGCGAGATTATAAAGGGCGTTAAAGAAGGTTTAAAAGACGTGCCGGTTATAGGCTTTTGCGGTGCGCCCTTTACTCTAATGGCTTACATGGTGGAAGGAGGTTCAAGCAAGGAATTTAAGAAAACTAAAGGGTTTATGTGGAAGGGAGAGGAATACCACAGGGTTATGAGCCTTTTGGTGGAAAGCCTACTTGAATACTTAAAGGGTCAAATAAGAGCAGGTGCGGATGTGGTGCAAGTTTTTGACAGTTGGGCTATGCACATGCCTTATGACGACTTTGAGGAATACGCTACCACGTATTTAAAGGTGCTGTTTGAAGAGTTGAAAAAGTTCTCCTCCGTTCCCGTTGTTTACTTCTTTAGAGGCTCGGGCTCTTTCCTCAGAGCTCTCAAGAGGCTTCCAGTGGATGCACTGTCCGTAGACTGGACGGTGGACATGATAGGTGCCATGAGAGAGAGCTCAAAGGCTTTTCAGGGAAACCTTGACCCCGCAGTGCTATACTCTGATGAGGAGACCATAGTAAAAAAAGTCAGGTCTCTTCTAAGGTGCATTCCCAGAAAGACTGGCTATGTGTTTAATTTAGGACACGGTCTTATGCCAGACATGGACGTAAACAAGGTAAGACTGCTGGTTGAAACAGTTCAGAGCTACGAGCTTTCATGATAAGAGAGGGTAAGGTTTGTTTTGAACTGAACCTTCCAGAGGTGGTATCTTCCCGGATGGAAGTTTTCTACAACCCCCATATGAGAGAGAACAGAGACCTTAGCCTCCTCCTTCTTCTTACACTTCCCTTTGAAAAGCTAAAGGTTTGCGACCCTATGGGCGCAAGCGGTGTAAGGCTCTTAAGGATGCTTCTTGAAACCCAAAAGTTAGAAAAGGCTGTTTACAATGACCTGAGTGCTGAGTCCGCTCAGTTCTTTCGCAAGCTTCTAAAAAACCACTGCGTGGACGAGAGTATGGTGGAGATACACCAAGAGGATGCGTGCGTTTTTTTAAGAAGGCATAGAGACTTCCACTACGTGGAGGTTGACCCTTTTGGCTCTCCCGTGCCTTTTCTTGAGAGTGCCTTGTTGTCCCTTAGAAGGCACGGCATACTGGCGGTATCCGCCACAGATACCTCGGTGCTTTCTGGAACGTATCCTTCAACCTGCTTTAGAAGGTATGGCTCTATGCCTTTGCTCTCTTGTGAGTTCTACCACGAAGTAGGCATAAGAATACTAATCAAAAAAGTTGTAGAAGAGGGCGCAAAGCTGGACTATGCCTTAGAACCTGTTTTTTCTTACTCCTACAGGCATTACTTCAGAGTTTTCTTCAAAAAGCAGGCTGGACCTAAAAGAGCTGACCGCGTTCTTGCGCAGGTGGGATACTTACTCTTCTGCGACAGATGTCTGTATAGAGCTGGCGTTAAGTTGGAAGGTCTTCAAAACTCTTGCCCTTACTGTGGTAACAGGCTTTTGGTGGCTGGTCCTTTGTGGCTTGGTAGTCTTTGGGATAGGGAGCTCCTTGAGGCTATGTGGCAACTCAGAGGTGCGGTAGAGCTCTCAGAAAACAGTCTTAAGCTACTGAAAAGAATCAGACAAGAGGCTACGCTAAACACTTTGGGTTTTTACACGCTGTCCGCTATCGGAAAGGCTTTTAAACTGGGACAACCACCACCTATACAGAAGTTTTTAGACATTTTTAAAGGCGTTAGAACTCACTTTAGCGGGGAAGGTTTTAGAACTGCAGTAAGCCACCAAGAGTTCTTGGAGAGGGTTCATGAGCTACTACAGAGAGCTTAAAGACTTTATTCTTGAGTTAAAGGGAGGAGAGTTCTTTCTCTCACCGAGAGACCGTTGGTTTTTAAAGTTTTTGGAAGAGAGTAGCTACCCGTTGGAAGTGGTAAAGCAAGGCATAAAAAAGTTTTTCCTCTTCTACCCACCAGAAAAAAGGTCAAAACTACCCCTTTTTATGAGCTACAGAGAGATAGAAAAACTCAACAAATACCATAGAAAAAACGCAAAACCTAAGGTAGACTGGCATACAAAGTTCAAAGAAAGGCTAAGTATGGCGGAGTCTATTATTAAAGAGCCTATAGCTCAACCAGAAGTTAAGGATATATGGGAAGCTGAGGAGTTTTTAAGGCAGCTGGAAAACAAGATTGCCAAAAAGCTGTGGGATGGCTTGAGTAAGGAAGAGAAAAAGAAGATTAGGAACAAGTTCCAGGTGTTTGAAAAAGATGATGAGCTTTTCAAGTCCATGATAAAGAGAGAGCTTTTTAAACAGATGGGTTTCAAAGGTCTATCCCTCTTCCTCGACTGACTCCGCCATGCTAATCGCTTTCATAAGAGCCTTTGCCTTGTTAACCGTCTCCTGCCACTCTCTTTCTGGTTCAGAGTCCGCCACCACGCCCGCGCCCGCTTGCACGTAGACCTTTCCGCCTAAAAACACTGCGGTTCTTATGGCTATTGCCATGTCCATGTTCTGGTCAAAGGAGATGTATCCTACCGCACCTGCGTATATGCCCCTCCTTTGATTTTCGAGCTCTTCAATGATTTGCATAGCTCTTACCTTGGGTGCGCCAGACACAGTGCCAGCTGGGAAAAGAGCTTTCAGAACGTCCACCGCATGCAAGTTCTCTCTGATTTCTCCCACCACATCGCTGACAAGATGCATCACATGAGAATACCTCTCCACCCTCATAAAACCCTCAACCTTCACGCTACCCGCTTTGCTAACTCTACCCACATCGTTTCTGGCAAGGTCCACCAACATAAGATGCTCCGCCCTCTCCTTTTCGTCACCAAGGAGCTCTAACTCTAAAGCTGTATCCTCTTCTTGACTCAAACCCCTTTTCCTAGTGCCTGCTATAGGTCTGGTTTCTATTCTTTTGCCTTCAAGCCTTACCAGAACTTCAGGGGAAGAGCCTACAACCTTTAGGTCTCCCAAGTCCGCATAATACATGTAAGGTGATGGGTTAAGGTATCTCAAAGACCTGTAAACGCTTTCAGGCTTTTTCTTAAATGTCTTTTCAAACCTTTGGGAGAGAACCACTTGAACCACATCACCTTGAGATATGTATTCCTTAGCTTTTTTTACCACTCCGATGAAGCCTTCTTTGGTAAAATTAGACCGCCAGTCTTCAAGACACACTTCCACCTCTGGAAAGTGTATGGGATAGACCACACCCTTGAATATTCTCTCCCTTATCTTCTCTGTTAACGCTAATGCTCTGTTGTATTCCTCCTCCAAACCCTTATCCACGTGTAAAGGAACAATTACCTTAAGACTTCCGCTGAGATTGTCATGCACCACCACCGCTTCGCTTATGACCATGAAAAGGTCAAAAAAACTCAAGGGGTCAGGGTTTTTATCACCCACGGGTTCGTATTGCTTTACAACGTCGTAGCCCACGTAACCCACCAGACCACCCCAAAACCTGGGAAGCCTACTGTCGCTGTATGGTCTAAAACCTTCAAGGAGCTTTTCAATTGGTTTTAAAGGGTCTTTTTCCTCGTAGAGCCTTACCCTGCCCTCATCGTAAAGGTAAGCTATTCCACTCTTCCACGCATAGTACAAGCCAGAAGATAGAACCACAAAAGAATACCTGCCCCACTTTATACCGCCCTCCGCGCTTTCCAACAAAAAGCTATACCTCCAGCCTTCTTTGAGCTTAAGATATACAGAAAGGGGCGTCTCCGTGTCAGCCATAAACTCCACAAAAACGGGAATAAGGTTGTATTCCTTTGAGAGCTCCTTTACTTCTTGAAGGCTTAGGCTTGGTTGCATAAGTTTATATGGTAGCACATTCACAACTTTACAGCTTGTATAAGCCTGCTGAGAAATTGCTCTGTCCAAAAACGCTCTTTAATGACAGATGTTCAGCCACTTCAAGGTACAGTGTTCGAATAGGCTCTCTGAAGCTTAGTGTTCCGCTACTTCAGAATTTGATTACGATTACCGCCGTGAGTTTTAGCGGAGTTATGATTTTTAATTTCTAGCCCGAAGTTCGTATTATAATTATAAATAATCCGGGGTAGCTCAACGGGCAGAGCAGGCGGCTGTTAACCGTCAGGTTGGGGGTTCGAGTCCCTCCCCCGGAGCCAAGAAGAAACATGATAGAGATAAAGGGAATAACGCTTCCTGTAATACTTGTGGAGATTAAAGAGAAGGGTGATATACAGACCCTTACGGAAGAGATAAAGCGGAGAGTGTCCTCCAAGCTTTTTGAAGGTAGCTATGTGCTTATAGACAGCAAAGACATTTTACAAAAAGAAGACGTAGAGAAGATAGAAAAGACTCTCTCAGATAAAAGCGTGAAGAGCCTGAAAAAGTTAAACCTTCATGACCAAGAAAGCGTAAGAAAAGAAAGACTTCTTATCGTGGAAAAACATCTTCGTTCTGGTCAGAGAATAGAGCATAACGGAGACATCCTAATTCTGGGGGACGTGAACAAAGATGCACAAGTGGTGGCTACGGGTAATATTATAGTCATGGGTAAGTTAAGAGGTGTGGCTATAGCTGGAGCTCTGGGTGATGAGAGTGCTGTTGTAGTAGCCCTTGAGATGGAACCTCAGCAGGTAAGGATAGGAAAGAAAGTTGCCATTATGGACGAAGCGGAGAGAAAGTCTCCGGGCTATCCAGAGGTAGCAAGGATAGAAGATGGTAGTATAATACTTGAGAGGGTTTAAATGACAAAGATTTTTGTGGTAACATCAGGCAAAGGAGGTGTAGGTAAGACTACCATAACCGCAAACCTGAGTATAGCTCTGGCAAGTCTTGGAAAGAAGGTGCTGGCTGCGGATGCGGACATAGGACTAAGAAACCTTGACATGATACTGGGACTCGAAAATAGGATAGTTTATGATGTTCTTGATGTGTTGGAGGGTAGGGTGGAGTTCCACAAAGCGTTGGTTAGGGACAAGAGGGGATTGAACCTATGGCTGTTGCCCGCTAATCAGACAAAAAACAAGGATGCTATAGACAAGAACAAGTGGATGGATGTAACAGAAAGAGTTAAAAGCTCCGGGGAATACGATTATATTTTCATAGACTCACCCGCTGGTATAGAGCAAGGTTTTCAGATAGCCTCCCTCCCTGCGGACGTGGCTCTGGTGGTGGTAAACCCAGAAGTCTCCTCGGTAAGGGATGCGGACAGGATTATAGGACTCTTAGAAAACATGGGCAAAAAAGAATACTATTTGGTTATAAACAGGATTAGATGGGAGCATGTAAAAAAGGGTGAAATGCTGTCTGTAGAAGATATAGTGGAAATACTTAAAGCTCCGCTTATAGGTGTGGTGCCAGAGGAGCCAAAACTGGTAGACTTCACCAACAGAGGTGAACCCATAGTGCTCTCTACGGAATACAACGCTTCAAAAGCTATTATGGATATGGCAAAGAGGATAGAAGGCGAAGACATTCCTATAATACGCTATGGAGAAAAGAAAGGTATTCTCGAAAGGTTGTTTGGAATGTAGACATGATATGGGATTTTTTACTTAATAGAGGCAAAAGTAAGGATGAAGCAAAAAAAAGGTTAACCTTGGTGCTTTCCTATGAAAGAAAAGGACTACCTCCAAACTTTGTGGATAGATTGAGGGACGACCTGCTGGCTGTGTTTTCAAAATACCCTCAGTTTGAAGTGAAGAAAATAGAAGTTGACATAAAGAGAGAGAAGGAAGGTTTTGATGAACTTTGGATAAGCATTCCCTTTAAGCAATGAAAAGACCTCTTCTCCTTCTTGATATGGACGGCGTTCTCGTGAAGGACAAAGCCCTGAACCCCTTTGAAGATTCCGCCTCCTTCCTTGCGTTTATAAGGGATTTGGGTCTGTACCTTCGTATCCTCTCCAACAACTCCACAAGACCTCCAAAGGAGATAGTGGAGAAGCTCAGGGAAAATGGTCTATTTGTAAAAGAAGAGGAGTTTGTGTCGCCCCTATCCTTACTGGGAGATTACCTAAGAGAAAAAGGCATAAAAAAGATATTTTTCATAGGCATGCCTGCGGTGGAAGAATACTTAAAGAGCATGGGTTTTGAGCTGGCTTATGAAGAGAGGGTGGACGCAGTGGTAATAGGTCAGGATAGGGAACTAAACTTTAAGAAGCTCAAAGTGGCCACTTCTGCGGTTTTTCTTCACGGTGCAAAGATAGTGCCTGTAAACCTCACGAGGATAGTCAAGGACGATGATGGGCTTTATTTCCTCGGTGCTGGTTCTGTAGCCCTTTCCATAGCTCACGCTTGCAACTACGGAGAGGAGCTTCCAAACCTTGGTAAACCCTCAAAACAGTTTATTAAATACGCCACCAAGGGTTTGGATGGAGATGAAACATACCTGATTAGCGACGACGTTTACACAGACCTAATAGGTGCAAAGGAGCTCGGTATAAAAACTGTCTTTATGACTACAGGTAAATACAAAGAAGATGAGTTAAAAAAGTCCAACTTCGAGCCAGACTTGGTGTTCCATAGTTTGAAGGAGTTAAGGGAGCATCTTTATAACACTGTTCTTTCTTAACCTCTGGATAAGTTCATCCCTCTTCTCTTGCATCTTTTTCAGAAAGAGTTCCTGCCTTATCTCTTCCAGACTTTTACCTTCGTAATACTCTTCCTGCGACAGCACCTTGCCTATGTATATGTTGTCCGCATCCTCAGCCACTATTATCTCACCCATGCCAGACCTCCACACTTCTTTGTCAAGAGCCTCCACCAAGTCGCCTCTGCTTACCTTCATTCTCTCCACATCCTTTCCTATAGCCCTTGCTAACTCTTCCAGTTCCTTTACGGGAAGCAGGTTAAGTAGTTTATCCGCCTCCTTTTTTTCTAAAACCAGCAGTTCCACCTCTCTTAGAACTTTAACCTCCCCTCTTCTTAGCTTTTCAACCTCCACCTCTATCTCTGAGACTTTCGTATCCCTCTCAAGCATGACCCTAATGCCTTGCACCACCACCATTTCCCTCTCCATAAACCTTCTCATATCCTGAAGACTGAGCCCATACTTGGCAAGTTCAGAAGCTATACCTTCCACGGTGGTTTTGTTTGTTTTTGCAAGGTCCTGAATGGCTTCCTCCACAATCTCAGGTTTTAAACGCATACCTCTACTAAGTAGAAACTGATAGACCAACATGTCATCCACCAACTTGTTTATTAACTGTTTTCTGTCAGAGATTCCATAGAAAAGCATGCCCATCTTCAAATCGCTCTCAAGTATGGGTTCTGAGTTTACAGAAGCTACTACCCTGTCCACAAGAGTGGTAGAAAAGGCTATAGCTGTTGAAAGTAAAATTCCACAGAGTATTTTTTTGAAACGTCCTGAAACCATTTTTGAAAAACCTCCTGTCTTTTTTCCCTAAGCAGTTTTTCTTTTACCATAGATTTTGCCTCTTCAAGCGGCATCATACCACTGCCCCGTTTGTCTACTACTCTGAATATGACAAAGGTATCGCCTACCGCTATAGGTTTTGTTGTTTTGCCAACTTGATACGGATGTAGCTGTTTTTTTACTATCTCAGGCAGTGTCTGGATGG